>CAZFUK010000001.1:0-10335 GCA_964522005.1 uncultured Anaerolineales bacterium
ACCGCCGCTCGGAATGGTCAGCACCTGCCCGATGTAGATGGTGAAGGGATAGCTCAGCCCGTTGGCGACCGCGATATCACCCCACGGCACCCCGTACTGCTGGCCGATACGGACGAGGGTATCGCCCGCTCGCACCACGTGGTAGCGGGGACCAGGGCCGGGACCCGGTTGGCCGCCGCGCGGAATCAGCACGACCTGGCCGGGGTAGATGGTGTAGGGCGGGCGCAGGCCGTTGGCCGCGATGAGCGCCGTGGCCGTTACGCCGAACTGGCGGGCGATGCTGTTGACCGTGTCGCCCCGCTTGACGGTGTAGGAGGTCGGGTTGGGCGCATTGCGCGGGATGCGCAGCGTCTGGCCGACATAGATGATGTAGGGGGCGCGCAGGCCGTTGGCGTTGATAATCGCCTGGGCCGTGACGCCGTAGTGCAACGCGATGCCGCTGACCGTTTCGCCCGGCTGGACCGTATGGTAAATCCAGCCCTCGGCCTGAGCCGCCGGCTGTGTCTCGCCCTGAGCCGCCGCCGGCAGTGCCGCGCCGCCGACCAGCGCGAGCGCGAGAAGAACCCCCACCAGGGGGGCAAGCCACCGTCGCATAGTACCTCCAGACTCCCCCCTCAACGAATTCCCTCCAACGTCCCCAGCCCCACAGTGTCCAGACCTGACAGGTTTTTCAAAACCTGTCAGGTCTCGTCCATCAGCGTCCGTTACGGGATGTGCAGCACCTGGCCGACATGGATGTGGTAGGGGTACTGCAAGCCGTTGTGCCAGGCGATGTCACCCCAGGGCACGCCCCAGCGCTGGCCGATGCGAATCAGCGTATCGCCCGGCTGCACGACGTAGTAGCGGCCCGTGACCGGCCCGCCGCTGAGCGGGATGTAGAGCGTCTGCCCGGTGTAGATGGTGTAGGGGGCGTGCAGACCGTTGGCGTTGATAATCGCCTGGGCCGTCACGCCGTACCACCGCGCGATGCTGTTGACAGTTTCTCCCCACTTGACGACGTGGTAGCGATACGACGGCGCGGGGGTGTAGCTCGGAATCTTGAGCATCTTGCCGCTGTAGATGGTGTAGGGCGCGACCAGGCCGTTCAGGTTGATAATCGCGTGGGTCGTCACCCCGTAGTGTAGGGCGATGCTGCTCACGGTCTCACCCGGCTTGACGGTGTGGTAGAACCAGCCCCACTGGCTCGCCGGCTGTAGATTGCTCTCGGCGTGCGCCGGGGCCACCACCCCACCCACTAACGCCAACACCAGCGCCAGCGCCATCGCTCCCAGAATCATCCTCATCCGCATGGTAACCTCCTGTTGGGAAAAGATTGAGGCGGTCAATAGCGAGTGTCCCTCAGTCCTCCACCTATCCCAGTCCCCTCACTATGTGCAACGTCACTCCAGCGTCTGGAGTTCCGACGTTCCCGGACTTTTCACAAATTCCTCCCGGCCACTTAAGGAGCCGGGTAGACTTGCGTGTAGCGCCCCGTGCCATCAAAGACCCAGGCCGTGACCTCCACCAGCGTCGGCGCTTCGCCGCTGGGTAACTCGCCGCGCAGGAGGATAGGCGCGTCGGCCACCAGGCCCCGGTTGTTGAACGCGCGGCCTAGCCCCTCGCGGTCGCGCACCAGGGCGGGGGCGGCGCTCGCCGTCGTGCGCACCCAGAGCGGCGTGTTGACCAGGACCGACGCGGCCTCGTTGAACTCGGCGTCCAGGATGAAGCTGCGCTGGTAGAGCGGCGGCTGGTCCTGGCCCGGCTCGCCCCCGCGCTCGGCTAGCTCCACCCGCAGCGCGACCAGCGGGCCACCCGGCGCGGCGCGCGTACCCCAGACGTGGACGCTGGTTCGCTCCGGCGGTAGGTCATCACACACCGGGCTGAGCGGCTGCGCCTGGTCACGGTCCAGGCCCATCGCGCCCAGCACCGTCTCGCTGTGCCCCGTCACCGGAATCACCGTCGCGCCCGACACTTGAAGGTCAAAGGTAAAGCAACGCGGCAGGATGTTCGACTGAACGACGTTCGCGATGCGTCCGACATAGCTCTCCAACTGCGTCCCAGGCGGCGCGAGCGGGAAGTCGCGCGCCTGCCAGGGCCGCACGACGGTCGCGGTGGGTGTCGGGCCGGCCGGCCGCGTCGGGGTGCGCGTCGCCGTCGGCGGCGGAGCCGTCGCCGTGACGGTGGGCGGCAGCGCTGTGGCCGTGGTTGTCGGCGCTAAGGCCGTCGCCGTCCGCGTCGCTGTCGCTCCGGCCTCCGTCGTCGCGGTGGCCGTGGCGGGTCGGCCGGTGGCCGTGGCGCTCGGCGGGGGCGGCGTGGCGGTGGGCGTGCGGGTCGGCGCGACCGTCGGGGTAAACGGGCGGGTCGCAGTCGGGAGCACGACGGTGGTCGCCGTTCGCGTCGGGGCGGTCGTGTTGGTCGGCGGCGGGGTAGACGTTGGATAGATGCGCGTCCACCCGAACTGAATCAGCGCGCGGCCGGCGCGGTTGTAGTACTCCAGGCGGAGGTCGTGGTCACCCGCGCCCAGTTGGCGGTCCACCTGGTAGGTCGTCACGACCTGGTCGCGCCAGGCGTCAATCACCAGCCAGCCGTCTATCCAGAAGCGCGCCCCGTCGTCCACCGTGACAGTAAAGCGATACAGCCCCTCCTCGAAGGCTAGACGCCGCGTGTAGCGGGCCGAGAAGTTGGTGGGCGGGATCAGCGGGTCCGGGCTGCCCGTGGTTCCCCAATCGTCGTACACCCGGTCCTGGTCGCGTATCACGTCGGGCGTGCCGGCCAGGTCACGGTTCGCCCAGTACTCCGAGCGCCAGCCGCTGAAGCCAAGCGGTTCCCACCAGACGACGACGGACGCGCCGCCGTTGGCCTGGTAGTAGTCCACCTGGACGGTATGCATCCCCGCGCCCAGTCGGACCGTGCGCTGGTAGACCTCGGTTCCGCCGCTGGCGTGCCACTCGTCTATCAACAGGTTGCCGTCCACGCGGACGCGCACGCCGTCGTCCGCTCTGGCTTTAAATGTATACCACCCATCGTCAAAACGCAACCGCCGTGTCCAGCGCGCGGACCAGTTGGCCGAGGGCAGGCTCCGCCCATCCGGCGCGCTCGGCGGTCGGCTCCAACTGAAGTCCACTTCCTCGTCGTTGCGCACGAAGAAGGGGTCGCCGCTCTGGTCGCGGTTGGCCCAATACTCACCGCGCCAGGCGGTGATGACCGGGCTGGTGGCGGTGCGCGTGGGCGTGAGCGTCGGCAGGCCCGTCGCCGTCGGCAGTGGCGTGACGCTGGCCGGCAGGGGCGTGGCGGTGACGATGATCACCAGCGGCGTCGCCGTCGGGTCGGCCGGGCGAGGAGTCGCACTGGGCAAGGCGATGGGCGGCACGGGGGTGGGAGGGATGGCCCGCACCTGAATGCGCCCGGCCCGCAGCCGTCCGCCGTCCAGCTCGCCCTCGGCCTCGACCACGCTACCAATGGGGATAGCGTCCAGGGCGATGGGCTGGCCCGCCTGGCCGAGAATAACCGTGTTGCCCCCCGCCAGCACCTGGCGAATATTGCCCTCCAGGGGGTCCAGGACCAGGCCGTCTAGCCCCAACGCCAGGCTCTGCACCACACCCACGACACGGATGCGGCCGCCCGGCGCGCTCGTGGTCGCCGTCGCCTGCCCCGTGACGCCGCCCGGTGCGACGGCCGTGCGGGCCGGTAGCGTGACGACGGGAACCGTTCCGATAACCTGGGTGGGCGGGGGTGTGGGGGTCGCGCCCGGCGTAGCGCTGCCACGCACAAAGACCCCGCCGGGCGGCGTGGGCATCACCCCGAAGGGCGCCCGCGCCGTCGTCTCGCCGTCGAGGCTGCGGGCGACGACATCGGCGCTGGATAGGGTGGTCCAGACGCCTGTCGTGGGAAAGGTCATGTCAAAGCTAAACGTTCCCTCCGCCGTGCTCCACGTCGCGCCCATCTCCTCGCCAATGGTCTGGCCGGGCCGCGTCAGGGCGATGGTCAGCGGGGCGTTGGCGGGCCAGCGCTGGCCCTGGACGGTGATGGCGGTGCCCGGTGGACCTGACGCCGGCGTGAGGGTCAATGCGGGCACGGGCGCTTGCCGCCGCAGCAGAAAGACGATGACGGCCACGAGCAGGCCGAGGCCGACAAAGCCGGCCACCACGCCCACCCGCAGCCACATTGATTGACTGGATTGAGGTTGCACTCGCCACGTCATACCCACCTCATCACGCCGTTCGCGGCCCGCCTAGAAAAGCCACGGCGCGAGACGGACCAGACCGTCCCGCGCCGGGCGAGAGAACCATGTCCAGGGCGACGCCGCCCCGCGCGGAGACCTACTTAATCTGGTAGATAACCTGCACCTGCATCGTCACTTCGAGTTCGCCGGGCTGCATCTGGGCGACCGACATCTCCATCGCCGCGCCCTTGCCGGCCGCCATGTAGGGCATGACCGGGCCGCCGGTGACCACGTTGCTGACCTGCACCAGCTCACCGAGACCGACGCCCGCCGCCTGGGCCAGTTCCGCCGCGCGGGCCTGCGCGTCCTTCACCGCCGCCGTGCGCGCCTGGCTCTGGGCCGCGTCGGGGTTCGCCAGGGTGAACTGCACGCCGTAAATCTGGTTGGCGCCCGCCGCGATGGCCGCGTCCATGATCGCGCCGACCTTGCTCAGGTCGCGGATGCGCACCCGCAGCATGTTCATCACTTCATAGCCGTTGGGCTGGCCGTTGCGGTCCTGGCTCGGGTTCAGGTTGAACCCGTTGGTCTGAATGTCCTTGTCCTCGATGCCGGCCGCCTTGAGCGCCTTCAGGACGCTGTCCATGTCCTTGTTGGCCTTGCTCGTGGCCTCGGCGACGGTCGCGCCCGTGGCGCGGACCCCGATGCTCGTCTCCGCCATGTCCGGCTTGACGGTGACCTTGCCCACACCGGCGACCGTGATAATCTTGGGCAAACTGCCCGCTGCTTGCTGCATCGCGTTGGCTGCCTCGGCCGAGTCCAGCCCGACGACCGGGCGCTTGAAGCTCGACACCGCTACAATACTGACGATCAACGCCACCAACCCCAGTCCAATCATCCAAAACCGACGCATCTCTGTTCCTCCTATGTATACGTATGGCTCGCTATTTGGTCGCTCTCGGTTCGGCCTGTTCAGTTTGGCCTATACTACCGAGCGCCTGACTGCTCTAGAGACGCTACACGCGGAGGAAAGGTTCCAGCAATCCCGCTATTTGGAACTTGGCTATCGGTCTCTGTCTTCCCACCTTTATAACCCAAGTGGTTGCAAAATGCAACCATCACTGCACCGAGACACTGGCATAGGCCTGGGCGCGCAGCCGCTCAAGCCCTGGGCTAATCTCGACCGGATAGGTACCGTAGCCCTCGGTTAGCTTGAGGGAGGGCGGCAACTGGGCCAGCCGTCGGGCGCACCTCTCCCGCGCCTCGGCCAGCGTCGGGATGTCGCCTACCATCGCGCCGCCGCGCATCACCTGCACCAGCAGCGGCTCGGCGTCGGCGGGCGCCGGCTCGTCGGCCAGGGCGATGCGATCCTTGAGCATCAGACCGTCTGGCCCGTGGAAGCGCCAGACCTGCTTGCGCCCCGGCAGCGTCGCCTTGCCCGTGCTGAGCTTGGCGCGCGGCCCGGCGCTGTCCTCCACCAGCTTATAGACCGCGCCGAGCGAGGGGTCGTCGGGCGAGGTGCCCAGGTTGGTGCCGACGCCGAAGGAGCTGACCGCCGCCCCCTGCTCCAGCAACTCCCGCATGCGGTACTCGTCCAGGTCACCGCTCAGCAGGATGCGCACCCCCTCCAGGCCCGCCGCGTCCAGCTTGGCCCGCACGGCCCGCGACAGCGCCACCAGGTCGCCGCTGTCAATGCGCACGCCGACCAACTGCTCGCCGCGCCCTGCCATCTCCCGCGCCACTTGGATCGCGTGGTCCGCGCCGCGCAGCGTGTCATAGGTGTCAATCAAGAGGACCACGTCGGTCGGGCAGTCCTCGGCGAAGGCGCGGAAGGCAGCCAGTTCGCTGTCAAAGGACATGACATAGGCGTGGGCCATGGTGCCGTAGGTCGGGATGCCAAAGACCTGGCCGGCCAGGACATTCGAGGTGCCGGTGGCCCCGGCCAGGTAGCTGGCCCGCGCGACCTTCATGGCCGCGTCCATCCCGTGGTCGCGGCGGAGCGACATGTCAATCACCCCCCGGCCCCCGGCCGCCAGCACTATGCGCGCCGCCTTGCTCGCCCACATGCTCTGGGCGTTGAACGTGTTGAGCAGGAACGACTCAATGAGCTGGACCTCGATACGTGGCCCGGTGACGCGCAGCAGCGGGGCGGGCGGGAAGTAGACCTCGCCTTCGGGCAGCGCCCAGACATCGCCGCTGAAGCGGAACTCGCGCAGGTAGTCGAGGAAACGCGGGGTGAGACAGCGAACGCGGCTCAGGTAGTCCAGGCCCGCCTCGTCGAAACGCATGTCGCGCAGGTAGAGCAGGGCCTGGGCGAGGCCCGCCGCCACCAGGAACGCGCGGCCGCCCGGCAGGCTCCGCACAAACAGGTCGTAGGACGCCTGGTCGTTGCGGCCCTGGCGGAACATGCTATCGGCCATGGTCAGCTCATACAGGTCCGTCAACCAGGCCATGTTATCGGCGGTGACCCACCCGAACACCTCGCGCTCGCGGTTCTGATTGGACATAGCTAGAGTTCTCCCCAATGCTGGTGGGAGACCCGACAGGTTTTTGGAGCCTAGCAGGTCTCGCGGGACCAAAAAAGAATTTGCAAAAAATCTCCGCGTGCCCGCAACGATTTGCGGAGCATAGGCGTATACTTAATACAGGTCCACACCTGTCGCAGCCCTGTGCTCCTCCCCCCCCCGGCACGGGGTTGCGTATTTTTTGGAGACAGGGCTACAAATGCCCCCCTAACCCGTAACGAACGCGCCGCCTCTCCCGTTGTATAGGGTGAAAGCGAGGCGCGACAGTGGGGGCTTAGGGGGGTCTCCGACTGACGCGCCTCGGGCTCTGTTAAACGGGGTAAGGATATGAGGCGTTGTGTGTCTAATTGGGCAGACAACGCCTCTTGCGTTGTGTTCAGTGTGCCTCTCTAGCTCAATGGTAGAGCAGTGGCCTTTTAAGCCAACGGTTCAGGGTTCGAGCCCCTGGGGAGGCACAGCGACAGGGGCGAGGGATTAGGGACTAGGGATTAAGACGTGCTTAATTCTTAATTCCTAATCCCTAATTGTTTTTACGGCAGGATGACGCACTTGATGACCTGGGGCGCGCGCAGCAGGTCTTCGAACAGCGTCGGCCCCTCGGCCAGCGTCGCCCGCTGGCTCAGCAGCGGCTCGATGTCCACCGCCCCGCTCGCCAGCATCCCCAGCGCCCGCCCAAAGTCCAGGTCGTTCATGGCATACGTCCCCTGGACCCGCAACTCCCGCGTCACCACCGACTGCATATCAATCTGAATCTCGCGCATGTTGTTGCCGATCCAGACGACCGTGCCGCCGTTCTTGGTCACGTCAATCGCCTGCTGCGCCGTGACGCCCAGCCCGACCGCCTCGATGCTGACGTCGGCGCCCAGGCCGTCGGTGTGCGCCTCGACCACGGCGCGCGGGTTGTCGCGCGTCGGGTTGACCGTCACCGCCGCGCCCAGCTGGCGGGCCACGGCCAGCCGCTCGTCGCTGACGTCGCTGACGAGGACCTGGCGCAGCCCCATCGTGCGCAGAATCGCCAGCGTCAGCAGGCCAATGGGGCCGCTGCCCACCAGGGCCACCGAGTCGTAGGGCTTGATGTCGGCCAGGCGCAGCGCGTGCAGGCAGACGGCCAGCGGCTCGCAGAACGACGCCTGCTCGTAGCTCATGCCGTCGGGCATGGGAAACAGGCAGCGCGCCGGCCAGACCAGCCACTCGGCGTAGGCGCCGCCCGCCGCCTGGTGGACGCCCAGCACCTGGCGGTTGGCGCACAGGCTGGCCTTCCCCTCGCGGCAAAAGACACACTGGCCGCAGAAGCGCACCGGCTGGATCGCCACACGGTCACCCGGCTTGACGTGGGTGACGGCCGGCCCGACGGCGACCACCTCGCCCGCCGCCTCGTGACCCATGACCATGGGCGGCGTACGCCGGCCGCTCTGGCCCGTATAGCCGTGGAGGTCGGAGCCGCACACGCCCACCGCCCGCACCCGCACCAGGACATCGTCGGGCGCGGTCAGCCGGGGCGTCGGCGTCGTCTGAAGCTCCATCTTGCGGATGGCCGTAAACACCAGCGCCTGCATCGTGTCAGACTGTGTTGTAGTCACTTCCCGTGTCGCTACTTCCATCGCAGCCTCCCGTGACAGATTCGAGGCCAGTATAGGCGTGATAGGCGAGGCTGTCAATTCAGGGGACTTGGACTATAATGCTGGCTAACACCCCGTTCAGGAGAAGCGCCATGACGACACCCGCCGAGCGCTGGGCGCGGCGCATCGAGGGGCAGGCCGCCCCTGCCGACGCCGACTGGGATACCGTCTCACGGAGCCGCTGGGACAGCGCGGCCGAGGCGTGGAGCAGCCGCATTGGGCGCGACTGGACGAGCGGCTGGCGCGCCGGCGTCCTGCCCTTTATCCACGCCCTGCTCCCCCAGGCCCACGGGCCAGAGGGGGCCACCCTCAGCTTGCTCGACGCCGGCTGCGGCGCGGGCCACCTGGTCGAGTTCCTGGCCCAGGCAGGCCACCGGGCGGCGGGCGTGGACATCTCGCCGGCCATGATCCAGGCGGCCCAGGCGCGGTTGACCGAGGCCGGGCTAGCGGCGGACCTGCGCGTCGGCACGCTGGCCGCCACGGGCTTCCCCGACCAGTCCTTCGACCTGGTCGCCTGCATCACGGCCATTGAGTGGGTGGCTGACCCGCGTGCCGCCGTGACCGAATTCAGGCGGCTGCTCAAGCCCGGCGGCGCGCTCGTCGTCGGCATCCTCAGCGCCCTGTCGCCCATCCGAGGCCCGGCCTACCGGCGCTTCCTGGATGTGCAGGTCGCCCAGAACAGCCTGATGCCGTGGGAACTGACGGCCCTGTTGACCGACCTGGGCTGGACGGTCGAGGCCGAAGCGCCGAGCGGCTGGCTCGAAGAGTACGCGAGCATCCGACCCATCGCCGAAACCCAGGCGCGTCTCGGCCAGTGCGTCTGCGGCATCTGGCTCGTCGGCGCTCGCCCAGGAGAATAACATGACCGACACGTTACTCGTTGAACAGCATGGAGCCGTTACGCGGCTGGTCATCAACCGCCCGCGCATCCGTAACGCCGTGGACGCGCCGACGATGAACGCCCTGCGCGAGGCGCTCCAGGCGGCGGAGGGGGATGGCCGGACGCGCGTGATTGTGGTCACGGGCGCGGGGAGGGCCTTTTCCTCGGGCGCGGACCTGTCGGCGGCGACCCAGAGCCTTGACCCGGACGCCGCCATCCGCATCCTGACCGAGTCGTATGCGCCTGCTTTGAAAGCGATCCGCGCCTGCCGCTGGCCCGTCATCGCCGCTGTGGACGGCGCGGCGGCGGGCATCGGCTGCGACCTGGCCCTGGCGTGTGACCTGCGCCTGGTCTCGGACCGCGCCTCGTTTGCCGAGCTATTTATCCGCGTCGGCCTCGTGCCAGACGGCGGCGGGAGTTGGACCTTGCCCCGCCTGGTGGGGCTGGGGCGGGCGCTGGAGATGGTGCTGACCGGCGAAGCCGTCGCCGCGGAGGAGGCGGTGCGCATCGGCCTGGCGAACCGGGTCTATCCCGCCGCCGAGTTTGAGGCGGCCGTGCTGGAGTACGCCGCGCGCCTGGCGGCGCAGGCTCCGCTGGCCCTGGAGCGGGCGAAGCGCGCCATCTACGCCGCGCAGGTCGGGACCTACGACGAGGCGCTGGCGCGCGAAGCGGGCTTCCAGCGCGAAATCTTCGGCAGCGAGGACGGCTTTGAGGGCTTCCGCGCCTTCCTCGAAAAGCGCCCGCCGGTGTGGAAGGGACGGTAGAGAACGGGACCTAACCCCCCGGCCCCCTTCCCTGCCAAGGAAGGGGGAGCAGAGAGGGGACCTAACCCCCCCGGCCCCCTTCCCTGCCAAGGAAGGGGGAGCCACTGACCCCCTCCCCGGCCAGGGGAGGGGACGGGGGAGGGGTTAGCGCCTTGTTTGCCCTACGCCGCGACCAGGAGTACACTATCGCCTGGGGGTACGCCGGATTACACGCCAGACGGTACTAGAGAGAGGCCACGTGTGACCAGGCTCACTCTAAGTCTGCTCGGGCCACCCCTCGTGCGGGCGGCTGACCATGACGTGCGTCTGCCCTCGCTCAAGGCGCAGGCGTTGCTGTTCTACCTGGCGTGGGGGGGCCCCCCCCCCCGCCCCCCCCGCCCCCGCGGCGGCCGCGGGCGGGGGGGGGGGG
>CAZFUK010000001.1:10345-30201 GCA_964522005.1 uncultured Anaerolineales bacterium
CGCAGGCGTTGCTGTTCTACCTGGCGTCCCAGCCCGCCCACCCCTTCACCCGGTCCCACCTCTGCGCCCTGCTCTGGGAAGAGAGTAGCGAGGCCGAGGGCCGCAACAGCCTGAGCACGACGCTGTCGCGGCTGCGGCAGGCGCTGCCCCTGTTCCCCCTGGTCGTCGAGGGCGACCAGCTCTGCTGGCGCGCGACGAGCGAGGTCTGGGTAGATACCCAGGCCTTCAGCGCCGTCACCCCGAGCCTGGCCGAGTGGCGCGGCGTGGCCGACCTGTGGCGTGGCCCCTTCCTCGACGGCTTCGTCGTCCGCGACAGCGTCGGCTACGACGAGTGGCTGCGCCAGATGCGCGCCATCTGGGAGCAGCGCTATCTCGGCCTGCTGTGGCGCGTGGCCGAAGACGCGACCGGGGCGCGTGAGTGGGCGGCGGCCCAGGACGCGGCCCAGCGTGCCCTGGCCGTGGACCCCCTCCAGGAACGCTTCCACCGCAGCCTGATGACCGCCCTCTACCAGGCGGGCGACCGCGCGGCCGCCCTGGCGCAGTACGACGACCTCGCCCGCGTCCTCAGCCGCGAGTTGGGCGCGGCGCCCGACCCGGAGACGGTGCGCCTCCTGGAAGCCATCCGCGACGGGTCGCTGGCGCGGGCGCAGGCGCGGCCCGCCCGCCGACCGCCCGCGCCGACCGTGCCCCACCCACTGCCCGCGCCCAGCCTGCCCCTGCTCGAACGCCAGACCGAACTGGACCGTCTGATGGAGCATCTGCGGCGCGCGGAAGCCCGCCGCCGGGTCCGCCCGCTGGCCTTCTCGTTGGTCTCGCCCCCCGCCCAACTTGTCCTGCTGGAGGGTGAGGCGGGGATTGGCAAGTCGCGTCTGTTGGCCGAACTGGTCTGGCGGCTGAGCGGGGACAACCCGGCCGGCTGGACCATCCTCCAGGGCCACTGCTACGAGGCCGAGCAGAGCTTCCCCTACCACCCGTTGATTGATGCCCTGACGCCGCTGCTGGCGACGCTGGACGTGGACAGCCTCAACCTGCCCGACGTCTGGCTGGCCGAGGTGGCGCGGCTGCTGCCCGACCTGGCCGCCGGTCGGTCGGCCCTCGCGCCGCGCGCCGAAGCCGACCAGGGGCAGGACCAACGCCGGCTGTTTGAGGGGGTGGCGCGCTTTATCGCCGCCCTCCCCATGCCCCTGCTCATCCTCCTGGATGACCTCCACTGGGCCGACGCCGCCACCCTCCAACTCCTCGCCTACCTGGTGCGCCACCTGGACCAGCAGCCCATCCTGTTTATCGCCGCCGCGCGCTCCGACGACCTGGACGAGGCGCTGCGCGGCGTCCTGTGGCGGCTGGAACGCGAAGGCCGGCTGGACACCATCCCTCTCAAGCGGCTGTCCTCCCAGGCCACCGCCACGCTGCTGCGCGAGATGGTGCGCGGCGACATGGATACCTTGAGCGCGCGGCTCTACGAGGAGACCGAGGGCAACCCCCTGTTTACCGTCGAGATTGTGCGCTCGCTGATGGAGTCGGGGTCGCTGAGCGCGACGGGCAGTCACCCCCGCCTGCCCCTGTCCCTGCCCGCCTCCGTCGTCGCCGTCATCCAGGCCCGCCTGAGCCGCCTCAGCCCGCCCGCCCGCGAACTCCTGGCCGCCGCTTCCATCTTCCGCCGCGACTTCGACTTCGAGGTCGTGCGTGGGGTCAGCGGCCAGACGGAGGACGACGCGCTGGACGCCCTGGACGAATTGCTGCGCAGCCACCTCGTCGTCGAGCAGCCCCCGGCCTCCCCCGTCGCCGCGGACCGCTCGCCCGGCGGCCTGGACGCCGACGAGGTCCGCTACATCTTCAGCCACGACAAGGTGCGCGAGGTCGTCTACAACGGGCTGAGCCACGCCCGCCGTATGGCCCTCCATCGCCGCGCCGTGGCCGCCCTGGGCACGCCCGCCGACGCCCGCACCGCCGAGCGGGTCGCCTACCACGCCCGGCTGGGCCGCCTGTGGCAGGAGGGCCTCCAGTGGAGTTGGGCCGCCGCCGACGCGGCCAAGGCCGTCTACGCCTTCGCCACGGCTACGCTGCTCTACCAGCAGGCGCTAGAGTGCTGGGAGCGGCTGCCCACCGACAACGAACACCGGCGGCAAGGCGTCATGCTGCGGCTGCACCTGTCGCGGGTCGCCTTCTACATCTACCCCGGCCAACTCATGCAGTGGCTCATGCCCGCCGAGGCCGACGCCCTCCGCCTGGGCGATGAGACGCTGCTCGCCTTTGTCTGGCTGGCGCAGGGCAGCGCCCTCTACATCCAGGGTGAGTTCCACGCGGCGCGGCCCCGGCTGGAACGGCTGCTCCCGCTGGTCGAGAAAACGGGCGACCCGGTGCAAATCGCCCGCGCGCGTAACATCCTGGGTCGCCTGCTGACGCTCCAGGGCGAGGCCGCCCAGGGCTTGCCCCTGCTGGCCGACGCCGCCGACCGCCTGGACGCCCAGGGCGCCCACAACGACGCGCTCATCTCGCGCGGCATGGTCGGGGCCGAGCGCGCTTTCCAGGGCGAGTTTGCCCGTGGGCTGCGCGAGGCCGAAGCCGTCTACACCGAGAGCCTCAAACAGGCCGACCTGGCTGCGATTGGCGCGGGTGCCGTCTTTGTCGGCGCGGCCCACTGCGCCTGGGGGCACTGGGCCGAGGCCGAGAAGTGGAGCCGCCGCGCCCTGAGCTATGTTCAGCAGGCCGCGAACCTTGTCTACGAGCGCAACGTCTACCTGTTCCTGGGCTTGCCGCTGGTCCACCAGGGCGACCTGGCCGGTGGGCAGGCGGCCCTCGAACGTGCCATCGCCCTGGGCGGCGAGTGCCAGTCGCGTGTCTTCATGGGCCGCGCCCACGCCTGGCTGGCCGAGACATTCCTTCTTCAGGGCGACCCTGCCCGGGCGCGGCAGGAGGCCGAACTGGGCCGCGACATCGCCGTGGCGACGGAAGCGCACTACGACCTGGCGATGGCGCGCCGCGTCCTGGGGCAGGTCCTGGGGGCGCTGGGCGAGTGGACTGACGCCACCGCCGAACTCACCGCCGCTATCACCGCCTTCCAGGCGCTCGGCGCGCAGCCCGAAGTCGGCCGCGCCCTGGCCGCCCTGGCCCGCCTGACCCGCGCCCGTGGCTACGCCGAGCAAGCCGCCTTCTGGCAGGCCCAGGCCCGCGACGTGTTCACCCGCCTCGACATGCGGTGGGACCTGGCGCAGTTGGATTAGACTGCTTGTCGTTGAGGCCCTAAAGGTTGCCGAAACCTTTAGGGCCTTTTTTTGTTTGGGCTTTTTTTGTGCCCGCGCCCCGCTCATACATCCAACCAGGGCACGCTTGCGTCAGACAGGGCAGAGCGCCTTCAATCACCCGATAACTCGTTCGAGTCGTGAAAGGAGGGTGTACTGTTATAGCGCCATCATCCACGTGGCGACCCTACACACCGTTTAACGTCTCGGCTACCACTATCAGGCGCGCGACCCCGTGAGCCGCCGCCCCCCGCTATCTATCGTTCCTGGCTTGCTACAACCATCGACCACACTTTAGCCACACCTTAATCACACCTTAAGGAAGGGACTCACCATGCGTAAGTTCGCAGTCTTGGGCATGCTGCTGGTCTTGGCCCTGGCGTTGTCTGTCGCCCTGGGACCCCAGGGCAGCGCCGCCTCCAGCCACCGCGAAGCCCCCGCCATCTCGCAAGATCCGGCCGCCGACCTGACCGATGTGTATGCGTTCCGCAGCCCCGACAGTCCGGACACCGTTACCCTTATCTCGAACGTCTACCCGGGCGAGATTGCCTACGGTGGCCCCAACTTCTACCGCTTCGCCGACGACGTCGTGTATCAGATCAACATTGACAACAACGGCGACGCGATGGAGGACATCGCCTATCAGTTCACTTTCCGCACCCAGAACGGCAACCCGGCCAACCCGTTCAACAGCGGCACCTTCCTCTACAACACCGGCCCCATCACCAGCCTGGACGACCCGGACTACAACTTCCGCCAGTTCATGACGGTCACCCGCATCAACTACTACACCGTGGGCAACCGCCGCTATGGCACGCCGACCGTCCTGGGCAGCAACCTGCTCCTGCCGCCGTCCAACGTCGGCAAGACCTCCCTGCCCAACTACGAGGCCGTCGCCATGCAGGCCGTCTACAGCCTGCCGGGCGGCATCAAGGTCTTCGCCGGGCAGCGCGACGACCCGTTCTTCGTGGACCTGGGCAAGGTCTTTGACCTCCTACAGGTGGCGAATCCAGGTGAGGACGCGCTGGCCGAGGCCAACGTCCACAGCATCGCCCTCCAGGTGCCCATCAGCCAGCTCGTGGGCGACGCCAGCGGCGTAATTGGCACATGGTCCACCACCAGCCGCGCCACGACGCGCATCTTCGGCTTCGCCAAGGGTGACGACTGGTACACCGAGGATGCCGCCTCCAATGCGCCTGGCGTGTCGGTGTCGCCCTACCGCCAGGTCTCGCGCCTGGGCATGCCCCTGGTCAACGAAGTCGTGGTCGCGGTGCGTGACAAGGACCGCTTCAACGCCTCCCACCCCTCGACCGACGGCCAGTTCCTGAGCTACGTGACCAACTCGCACCTGGCCGCCGTCATCAACATCGTCTACCCGAACACCTTCAACTGCCCGGTGGCGAACCGCACCGACTTGGTGACAGCTTTCCTGACGGGCGTGCCGGGCCTGAACCAGCCGACCAACGGCCGGCCCTCGGAGATGCTGCGCCTCAACACCAACACCCCCGCCACGCCCATCTCGGCCGACGGCATGAGCGCGGGCAACCGCATGGCGGTGCTGGGTGGTGACACGGGTGGCTTCCCCAACGGCCGCCGCCTCACCGACGACGTGGTGGACATCGCCCTGCGCGTCGTCTGCGGCGCGCTGACGGGCAACAGCACCCAGTTGGGCGACGGCGTTGACCACAACGACATGCCCTTCAAGACGACCTTCCCGTACCTGGCGACGCCGCACTCGGCCAACCCGTAAGGCGACTGCGTTTTCCCCTGGTAGAGATGCAACATGTCAGACGCGACATGTCGCGTCTCTACCAGCCCGACAAGCTCCGTATCCAGGTCATAAGGACTCATCTATGTTCACCCGTCCCCGTCTCGCCCTACTTGCCTCGGTGTTCCTGGTCGTGGCGCTCGCCACCGCTGTGGATGGCCGAGGCCTGCTGACCCTCGCCCGCCGCGCCGTCAGCGGGCCGAACGATGTCGCCAGCCTGGTCCAGCAGGCCAGCGTCCAGGACCAGGCGACGGACCGCCAGGTGGCCTCCCTCCAGGCGCGGCTCCAGGCCCGCCCCGACGACCCGCGCGTCCTGTCGGCCCTCGGCAGCGCCTATCTCCAGAAGGCGCGCGAGACGGGCGACCCATCGTACTATGGCCGCGCGGAGCAGGCGCTCCAGAAGGCCCTGGCGCTCCAGCCGGACGACGTGGACACCCTCAACGGCCTGGGCGTGCTGGCCCTGGCCCGCCACCAGTTCCGCGACGCCCGGCGGCTGGCCGAGCAAGCCTGGGCGCTCAACCCGTACCGCGCGCTCACCCTCGGCGTGCTGGGCGACGCTCAAGTGGAGTTGGGCGAGTACGACGCAGCGGTCCAGACCTTCCAGCACATGGTGGACCTGCGCCCCGACCTTAGCTCCTACGCCCGCGTCTCCTACATCCGCGAGCTGTACGGCGACGTGCCGGGCGCGGTGGACGCCATGCGCCGCGCCGTCAACGCCGGGGGTCCGGCCACCGAAAACGTCGCCTGGACCCAGACTCAATTGGCCCTGCTGTACCTTAACGCGGGCGACCTGCCCGCCGCCGAAACCGAATTTCACAACGTGCTGGCGCTGCACACGGGCTATGTCCCCGCCCTGGCCGGCCTGGGCCGCGTCTACGCGGCGCGGGGTCAATGGAAGGACGCGATTCAACTATTGCGCCAGGCCGTGGACGTGATGCCCATGCCCGAGTACGTCATCCTGCTCGGCGATGTCTACACCGCCGCCGGGCGGCCCGACGACGCGGCGACGCAGTACGCCCTGGTGCGCGCCATCCAGCAGTTGCACCGCGCCAATGGCGTTGAACTCGACATGGAGAGCGCGCTGTTCGACGCCGACCACGACTACAATCTGCCCGACGCCCTGGCGCGAGCGCGCACCGCCTACACCCAGCGCCCCAGCCTCCATGCCGCCGACGTGCTGGCCTGGACGCTCTATAAAGCCGGGCAGCCGGCCGAGGCGCAGCCCTACATGCAGGCCGCGTTGCGCCTGGGCACCCGCGACGCCCTGCTCCACTACCACGCGGGGATGATCGCCCTGGCGAATGGCGACCGGGCGGCGGCGCAGCGCCATCTCGCCACCGCCCTCGACATCAACCCGCACTTCTCGCTTCTGTATAGCGCGGGAGCCAGGGCGGCCCTGGATCAGTTGCGCACGGTGACGACGGATGAGGGAAGGAGTGGATCATGAACTGGTTGTTTCGCTTCAGCGTCGGGCGCCGACTGGCCGTGATCATCGCGATTCTTCTCGCCCTGGCCGTGCCGGTGGCCGCCCTGGCGCACCCCCTCGGCAACTTCACCACCAACCGCTACAGCCGCCTCGAAATCGGTGACGGCGGCCTGCGGCTGCGCTACATCCTGGACCTGGCCGAGATTCCCGCCTTCCAGGAGATCAGCAGCGCCGTGGACACCGACCGCGACGGGCAGGTGAGCGCGGCGGAGAACGCGGCCTATGCCCAGCGCAAGGCGGCGGAGGTGCGGAGCAAGCTCAGCCTGGTGGTGGACGGCGCGCCGGCCGACCTGACCCTGACCGACTATGACCTCTCGTTCCCCGACGGCCAGGGCGGCCTCAAGACGCTGCGCCTCGCCCTCTGGTTCGCGGCCCCGCTGCGCGTGCGCCAGGGGAGCCTGGTCTACCGCGACGATAACTACCCCGACCGCCTCGGCTGGAAGGAAGTCGTGGTACGGGCGGCCGACGGCGGCCAGATTGACCAGTCCAGCGCTCCCGCGACCGACGTCAGCCAGGAGCTACACGTCTACCCCGAAGACATGCTCACCAGCCCGCTCAACGTACGCGCCGCGACGGTCAGCTACACCCTCGGTGTCGGCGGTAGCGCGCAGCCCGCGACGCAGACGCCCGCCCTGGCGCGCCCCAACGACGCGCTGGCCGAACTCGTCGGCCACCAGGCGCTCAGCCTGCCCGTCGTCCTGACCTCGCTGCTGGTCGCCTTCGGCCTGGGCATGGCCCACGCCCTCTCGCCCGGCCACGGCAAGACCATGGTGGGCGCGTACCTCGTCGGGTCGCGCGGGACGTGGCGGCACGCCCTGTTCCTCGGCCTGACCGTTACCGTGACGCACACGGCGGGCGTCTTCGCCCTGGGCCTGGTGACGCTGTTCGCCCAGCAGTACATTCTGCCGGAACAACTCTACCCGTGGCTCAGCGTCCTGTCGGGGGTGCTGGTCGTCGGTATCGGGCTGACGCTGGTCGGCGCCCGGCTGCGGAGCGCGTTGCGCGGCGGGTCCGACGCCCACGACCACGACGGCCTGGGCTTCCACAGCCACGGCCCCGGCGGCCAGGCGCACAGCCACGCGCCAGCCGCTCGAAGCGGAGGCATCACCTGGCGCAGCTTGCTGGCGCTCGGCGTTTCCGGTGGGCTGCTGCCCTGCCCCTCGGCCCTCGTCGTCCTGCTCAGCGCGATTTCACTCCACCGCGTCGGCTTCGGGATGCTGTTGATTGTCGCGTTTAGTCTGGGGTTGGCGGGCGTGCTCGTCGCCATTGGCCTGGCGCTGGTGTTCGCCGGCCGCTTCGTGGAACGGGCGCGCGTGGGCGGCCGGCTGGTGCGGCTGCTGCCCGCCGTCAGTGCGCTGGTCATTACCCTGGTAGGGCTGGTGATGACGGTCCAGGCCCTGGCGCAGGTGGGCCTGTGGCATGGCCCCACCGTACTCGCCTGGCTGAATCTATAGGCTGTAGACCTGACAGGTTTTCATGAGGATTTACTATTTCCCCGCGTACGGGTTGACTGTCACCCGGAGCGAAGCGACGGGTCTCGCTCACCACCGTGAGATGCTTCGCTTCGCTCAGCATGACATTCCACTGCTCGGTTAATTAGTTTGGATAGCGACCCTGAAGCCGCTCGACAGTATCCAGCAGGTCAGGGACTTCAAAGGGCTTAGGGACGTAGGCGGCCGCGCCGATCTCGTTCGCCCAGCGCCGCGCGTCCTGCGCCGCCGTCATGACCACAATCGGGACGCTTTCCCCCCGCGCCTTCATCTCCCGCGCGAACCCCCAGCCGTCCAGAATCGGCATCCGCATATCCAGCAGGACGAGGAAGGGCCGCGTGTGTCCCAACTTCTCCAGCGCCTCGCGGCCGTTGGTCGCCGTCTCGACGGCGTAGCCTTCCATCGCCAGGATGGATGACACTGTCTCTAAAATAGACGCATCGTCATCAACAACTAAAATCAGTGGCTCAGGCATGCTGTAAGTCTCCGGTGAGCAGCGGGAGGGCAACGTGGAACGTGCTGCCGTGGCCGACCCCCTGTGAGGTGGCCCAGATATGTCCCCCGTGCTGCTCCACAATCCCCCTGCAGATGAATAATCCCAATCCCATCCCCGCGAACCGCCGGTCATCCACATTCGAGCCGCGCTGGAAGCGTTCAAACAGCGTCGGCAGGTCACCCGACGCGATACCAATCCCCTGGTCGCTGACGGTCAGGTGGGCCTGGCCGTCCTCGCGCCAGACGTGGATTCGCACGTCGCCCCCGTCGGGGCTGTACTTCACCGCGTTCTCGATCAGGTTCTCCAGCAACTGCATCATGCGGGCACGGTCGAATTCCCCCTCGACCGGCCCGTCGGCCTGGATGGCGCAGTGGTGGTGTTCAAAGGTCCAGCCCTCGCACACCTCCCTGGCGACTTCGACCAGGTCCATCGGCTCGCGCGCGCCGAGCAGCCGACCCTGTTCCACGCGTGAGGCATCCAGCAATTCGCGGACCAGCCGCGCCAGCCGTTTCGCCTCGCGGATAATGCGCTCCAGGCCCTGGCGGTCAATGGGCGCGCTCGGGTTGCGGCGCGTCTGCCGCTCCAGCAACTGGGCCTGGGCCAGGATGGTCGTCAGCGGCGTCTTGAGGTCGTGGGCCGCCGCCGACAGAAAGTCGTCCTTGATACGGGTGACCTCTTCGCGGGCACGCACCCGCGCCGCTTCGTCAATCAGGGCGCGGCTCTCCAGCACCACCGCCGCCTGGTCGGCCAGCAGTTGGACCAGTTCCAGGTCGCTATCCGCGAAGATGGGCGCGTGGGGCGCGTAGACGCAGAGCACGCCCAGGCGGCGCTCACCGGCCGTGATGGGCGCGGTGAGGACCGCATGCGCGGCATAGCGGTCATACGCGGGGGCATGCTGCGGGTTTTCCTCCTGAGCATCCTCGGAGAAGATGGGGCGCTGGGTGTCGAAGGCGCGTTGGACGATCCACTGACCTGGCGGCAGGGGCTGGGTCTCCCCGTCATAGGTAAACTCGAGAACGTCGCCTTCCTCGTTCCACAGGCCAATTGCCGCGTTGGGCGCGCCGACCGAAGTGGCTGCCCCCCGTTCGAGTTCCTGGAGGATAGACGGGGTGTCGGGGAGGCGGGGCAGTTGCGCCGCGCGGCCGAGGAAGCCGCGCAACTCCGGCTCCTGCCAGGCCCGCCGCAGCCAGCGCGGGGGGGCAAAGCCGACGTAGTAGGCCAGGCCAGACAGCAGGCCCAGGAGGATGCCCAGGCCGCGCAACTGAGGCGCCAGCGCGGGCAGGCCGGCCTGTAGTCCGGCGGTCAGAATGTTAAGCCCCAGGAACAGCGAGCCGACAGCTACCGCCTGCATACGGCGGTGGGTCACGCCCCGCGACTGGGCAGCGCCCCGAATGAAGGCCCAGGCGGCATAGAGTTGCAGCCCGACGAAGTAGGTGACCATGAGGAGGGTCGCCAGGAGGGGGAGGGGCTGCAGTAGAAAGATCGCCAGGACACTCAAGATGAGACCGGCTTCCGCCAGGCGCATCAAGGGGCGAGGCACATCGAAGAAGTCATCTACGAGCCGCATCAGCAGATAGGGCAACGCCATGAGGAGCGAACTGTTGATGGCGTTACGCAGCGGGTCGGCCCCCAGGCCCAGGAGTTGCACCAGGCGGCCCTCGACCACAATGATGGCCGAGGCGCCAAAGAACAGGGCCATGTCGATGACGGCCCGGCGCCGCTGCCGGACCGCTTGATAGCCGACGACCAGAAAGATGAGGACGTACAGGGCTTCGCTCAGCCCCTGCAATAGATCGTTCGCAGACATAGGCAAATCCTCAATGAAGGAGGATGGGATGAAGTTGGGGGAGGATATGCGGGCTGAGGCAGACTGACGGCTCACACTGGCGCCTGGCAGCGGAGAGGGGAGACCCACGAGGCAACTATATTATACGTGAGGTCAACGCTTGCACAAAACATAGACCCGTCCTGTATAACGAACAGGACGGGTCTGGCGGTACGGCGGGTGAACCAGTCGCGTGAAAACTGGGCGCGGCTCAGGTGCGTATGGCCGACGCCAGCCCCTCCAGCCAATCCGCGAGGGCGTGGTGGCCGCTCTCTCGCGCGAAGTCGACCGCCGCGCGTCCATCGCGGCTGCGCGCCCCCACCTGAGCGCCGGCCTGGAGCAGCGTTTCGACCATGGCGCGGTCGCCGTTCTGAGCCGCGTTGTGCAGCGGGGTAAAGTCGTTCTCCTGGACGGCGTTGGGGTCCGCGCCGTGGGCCAGCAGGCTCTGCACAATGCCCAACTGACCGGCGGCGGTGGCCGAGTGGAGCGGCCGCACGCGCATGGCGTTGCGCGACGGGGAGTTGGGGTCGGCGCCGTGGGCCAGGAGCATGTCGGCGACGACGGGCTGTCCAAAGAACGCGGCGTAGCCGAGGGGCTGGAAGCCGTCGGGCGAATAGGCGTGGGCCAGGGCGGGCTGCTCCGCCAATAGCTCCGTCACCCGTTCGACACGGCCCAGCGCCACCGCCTCGAAAATGCCCAGGGGTGCGCCCCGGCTCGCCAGGTACGCGGCCATGTCGCGCTGGCCGTAATAGAACGCGGTCAGCAGGGCGGAGACGCCCTGGCCGCTTCGCGTCTCAATCAGCGCCGGGTCCTGGTCCAGCAGGGCCGCGACGCGCGCCGTGTCTCCCTGCGTCACGGCTTCCATAAACGTCTGTGCCATATCCGTCATGGCTGGTCTTCCTTTCTATCCTCTCCTGTCCCCTTCTGTCCTCTCTATCCGCCACTCAACGGGCTACAGACATAGTCTACGCCAGATCGGCCTCGTCCGCTTCTCCAAAATAGCCATTTTGCCGCTGGGCGCGGTAGGCCTGGGGCGAGAGGCCGAGCCGCTGGCGGAACAGCCAGCTAAAAGAGCCGAGGCTCTCAAAGCCAACCGCGAGGCCGATCTCGGTGACGCTCAGCGAGGTGGAGGTCAGTAGATGGCAGGCCCGCGCCAGGCGCAGCCCGGTGAGGTACTGGTACGGCGTCTGGTGGAAGACCTGCTTGAAGGCTCGCAGCAGGTGGGTGGGGGAGAGACAGGCGGCCCGCGCCAGGTCGTCCAGGGTCAGCGGCTGGTCCAGCGCGGCGAGGGCATAGTCCCGCGCGCGGTGGAGGCGGCGGTAGAGTTCGTCGCGGGTGGCGGGGCGGGCAGCGGGCAGGCCAGCTACCTCGGCCCGCACGTTCCGCTGGGCCTGGAGGAGAGCGGTCATCACCCCCCGCAGTTGCTCGTCCAGCCAGCCGGCCTCACGCGGCCCCTCCCTCAGGGCGCGGCGGAGGGCGAACAGGGCGGGCGACACCAGGCTGTCGTGGGGGTAGGTGCGGTCGAAGAAGGCCAGGGGCGCGCCTGGCGGTGGCGTCGGGTCATCGAGGAGGCGCACCGTGTCCGTTGCCAGGCCACGCCGCACTTCCTCAGCCAGGCCGGGGGCGAAAAACAGGCAGAACGACTCGACCGGCGCGAGCGCGGCTACGGTGATGGTGTAGGGCTGGCCGTGGTTCAGCAGCAGGTAGGACTGGTCATCCACGACGAACAGCCCACCCCCGCTCGCGTAGTGCGCCTGACCCCCCCAGAAGGTTTTGATGGACAGCAGACCCTCGCCCGACCAGTCATGGCGGTGGGCCTGGGTGTGCAGGACAAAACTCTGGGCGGCCACTAGCCGCGCAGGGTGCTGACGCCCAGCGGCGTCGTGCCGTCGTAGGCCGTCTCGACCTGATTGACCACGGCAATCGCCAGCCGCCGCGCCAGGTCGTCGTTCAGGCTGTCGCGCCAGCCGCGCACCAGGTCGGGGCGGCTGTTGGGCAGGAGGTCGAGCAAGCGATCCACCGCCTGCTGTTCCTCTGGCCCGGCCCCTTCCGGCTCTAGAATCAGGGTGGGGGTGACGAGCCTGGACAGGCGGTCCCAGGGCAGGGCCTCGTCCATGCTCTGCGCCCCGACAAATGGCGCGATGAGCGTGAGCGAGCGCACCGTCTTGGGCGACTTGACGGCCGCGCGCACGGCCGCCCGAGCGCCCGAGCCGTAGCCGACCAGGTGTACCCACGGCATGTTCATGACCTTGGCGAAGCCAATGGTGTCGTTGGCGGTCAGATCCACATCCCCCGACCAGGCCAGCGAGGCGAGCTGGTAATCCCAGGGAATGAGGCGGGCCAGCGGCTTCCACCAGTCGCGGTCCTCGGCCAGCAGCAGGAGGGGGATGGGGCCGACGCGCATGTCGTATTCGGTATAGTCCAGGCGGCGGCCGTTGACAGTGACGTTGGGCATAGCAGTCTCCCTGAACAGTGGTCAGTGGTCAGCGGTCAGTGGTCAGTGGTCGATGATCGGCGCTTGGCCTCGCATGCCTCATCCTTCATCCTCAATTCCTCCAGCCACGCCCGCTGCCGCGTAAATGACTCAAGCTCACTCTGCGGCGCTTCGAGGAACAGGGGGCCGCCATAGCCGGTGGCCTGAACAGCCCGCAGGAGGGCCGGCCAGTCGAGCGTACCCGCGCCGACGGGCAGATGGGGCTGGCCGGGCGCATAGTCGTTGAGGTGGACGTTGGTCAGGCCGTCGCCCATCGCCGTGACGACCTCGACCGGGTCGGCGTCGGCCCGCGCGGCCTGGAACGGGTCAAAGGTGAAGCCGAGGGGCAAGCCTAGCTCGCGCACCCGCCGAATCTCTCGTGGCCCGCGCATCCAGCACCAACTGACATTCTCCAGGCACAGCACGACGCCGGCGTTGGCCGCCCGTTCCCCCAGGCTCCGCGCCAGCTCGAAGAACTCATCTTCGCTTACCCCGGCCCGCAGCTCGTCCTGGGTGACGCCGTGCCAGTCAATGGCCAGCGCGCCGAGACTAGCCGCCACATGCACCGCCTCGCCAAACAGGGCCAGCGCCTCGCCGCGGCGGCGGCGGTACTCCGACCAGAACTGGTAGTGGCGCACATCCACATGCAGGGCGTGGACCCGCAGGCCCAGGTCGCGGCAGCGCGTCTGAAGCTCAGCCAGGTAGAGCGGGTGGTACTCGCCCACCGTCTGGAGGTACAGCTCGACCACGCTGAACCCCAGGTCGGCGGCGACGCGCAGCGCGTCCTCGGTCAGGGTGTGCGGGTACAGGGCGGCCGATGACAGGCCGATGGGGTTGGCGAGGGCGGTCTGCATACCCAGAGTATAGCATCTGGCGGGCCAGACGCCAACTTGCCCTATGTAGGGGGCGGAGTTCTCTCACCGTCGCACTCACCCCGACCTAACCCCCCAGCCCCCTTCCCTGCCAAGGAAGGGGGAGTTGGTCAGGGCAACGCGAGCCGGTACAGCGCCACCAGCACCGCCAGCACGGCCAGTGCAAGGAGCAGACCCGTGACGAGCCTCCAAACCGTAGAGCCGCGTCCCATTCCGGTCTCCTTTCAGTTTTGTCAGACTTTCGTCAACGGCCCGGCAGTCGAGCGCGGAGGCAAGCGACGGATTCGCGGCGTTTAGAGGGTATAGATAGTGTAGGTAACGTGAAGAAACCATCACACGGGGAGAGGAGCCATCACCGGGTCGCGTCGGCGTCCAGGGTTGTTAGTCATATGAGTTAGTCACGCGAGCTAGTCACGCGAGCAAGGAGAGGGCATGCACACGAATTGGCTGAGCCGGGTGCGGTACATTCTGAGGGGGCTGGGCGGTCTGGTCTTGCTCGGCGCCATCGCCGCCCGCAGCCTCCCCGCGCTGCTGGCCCTGTTGGTCCTGGTCGGGTTGGGTCTGCTGATTCTGTCCGTGACACTCTATCGCCCGCCGGAGGACCACCTGGCGGCGGTCTACCGTCTGGACCGCTTCGCCCGCTGGTGCGCCCCGGATCGCTGGATGCTCATGCTGCCCTGGTTGGAGACGGTCCGGCGTGAGATTAGCCTGCGGCCTGATGTGATGCGCGTCGCCCTGCCGCATATCCCCCTGCGTGACCGCGTGGGCCTGGCCGCCGAGATGACGGTGCGGCTCCAGTTCGACCCGCGCCACGTCGCAAAGGACCTGCGCACGACGGTCCTCAACCTGCCCCCCATCGCCCTGCATAAGGCCGTCGAGGACCGCCTGCAAATCGCGGCCACCGACATCATTGGGCGCTTCACGGTGGACCAGGCGCTGGACCCGGCGGGCTTCGCGCTGCTGGGTCAACGCCTCAGCCGCCGCCTGGCCCAACTCGTCTTTCCCCTGGGCCTCATCGTGGATGACCAGTTCGGCGTGTCCATTCTCCACCTGAAGGCGGACAGCCTCGTCCAGCAGGCGTGGCAGCACAAGGTCGCGGGGCAGTTGGAAGGCGAAGCCGACCTGGCGCGCCTCAACCCCATCCTGGCCCAGATCGCCCGCTACCCGACCCGCGCGGCCATGAACGTCCTGCTGACGGAGTACGCGGCCACGCTCGCCACGACGGACCAACTGCCGGCCACCATCCTGAATACTCAACCGCCGTCCGACGGCCTGGCCCTCAACTCTCTGCTGCGCGTCCTGTCCCAGGACGCGCAGACCCCGCCCCTCACCCTCAAGCCGGGCGTCGGCCAGGGCAAAAAGACCGCGTAGCGCGGGTGGATAACATGCAGATAAAGCACAGGGGGTGGTCCTGGACCACCCCCTGTTGCTGTGCCGGGTCAGGACTGGGCTGCCCGTCGAGTGCGCGGCCCGCCGCTGGACAGCAGCAGGACGACGAGCATCAGCAGGAAGGGCACGACGCCGGTCAACTGGGCGGGCAGGGCCGGGATGAAAATCTGGATGATGCCCGCCGCCGAGAACAGGGTGAACAGGTAGGTGCCGACGGTGACCCAGACCGGGTTCTGGCGGCCGAAGATGACCAGCGTCAGGGCCAGCCAGCCCCAGCCCAGGGTGTGGTTCTGCGTCCAGCCCGGCTTGGCGTTGAGGGTAAAGGCCGCGCCCGCCAGCCCGGCCATCAGCCCGGCCAGCAGGACGTGGACCGTTTGCACCCGCCCGACGCCGATGCCGCGCCGCTCGGCGGCCTCAGGGTTGGCGCCGACGGCCCGCGCGGTGATACCGGGCCGCGTGCGGTACAGGTAGAGGCTCAGCGCCAGGGCCAGCGCGTAGCCGAGATAGACGAACATGTCCTGGCGGAAGAAGGACGAGAGGTAGGGGATACTGCCCAGGACGGGCACGGCCAGGTCGGGGAAGCTGGTGGCCTGGCGCGGGACAAACGGCCCGCCGGCATACGAGCTAACCGCAATCGCCAGCGTACCGATGATGAGGCCGGTGGCGAACTGGTCGCGCTTCTGGCGGACCACGAAATAGGCGAACACGGCCGCCAGCGCCAGGCCCATCAGCGCCCCGGCCAGCGCGCCGAGCCACAGGTTGTCCGCCGTCGAGGCCGCCGCGAAGGCTGACAGCGCCGACAGCATGATGATGCCGTCCAGGGCCAGGACGATGACTCCGGTCGACTCGGCCAGGGTCTCACCCAGCGCGGCCAGCAGGAGGGGCGTCGCCAGCTTGACGACTTGCGTCAGGAGGAGAGGAAAGTTAATCTCGTTCATCGTCGGCTCCCTGTCGGCTCCCTGCCCTAGCGGGCCTCGCGCCGCCGCAACATGTACAGCGCCAGGATGATGCTGCTCTGGATGACCCCGGCCAGCGTCGGGTCAATGCGCAAGCGAATCTGGAGGCCGACCGCGCCCGCGTTGATCAGGCCGAAGAGCAGCGTCAGCAGGATGACGCCCAGCGCGTTCATGCGCGCGATGAGATAGATCAGGATGGCGGTGAAGCCGAAGTTGAGGGTGATGTCGGGCGCGAAGCGGTGGAAGTAGGTCGAGGCGGTGATGACGCCCCCCAGGCCGGCGATTGCGCCGCTGGCGAGCAAGGTCATGAAGAAAACACGCGTGGCCGAGATGCCGTAGTAGCTGGCGGCCACCCGCGACAGGCCGACGGCGCGGATGCGCAGCCCGATGCTGGTGCGCGCCAGGGCGAACACCACGCCGAACAGGACGGCCAGGGCGATGCCGATGACCCACAGGTTGACCGGCCCCAGCGCGGGGAACGCGGCGGTGGTGGGGAAGGGGATGCCCGACATGCGGCGCTGGCTGGCCTCGTACCACACGTTGAGCAGCAGGAACTTGACCAGCGCGCCCGCCACCTGGTTCAGCGCGAAGCCGCTGAAGATCTCATGCACGCCGCGCAGCTTGAACAGGGCGACCAGGAAGGACCAGGCCGCGCCCGCCACCGCGCCCGCCACCATCATCATCGGCAGCAGCACCGCCGTCGGCGCGTCGCGCATAGCCAGCAGTACCGCCGTGGCCCCCACGGTGCCCATCGCCAGTTGCCCCTCGATGCCAATATTCCACAGCGAGGCGTTGAAGGTCAGCATGGCGCTGGCCGTACACAGCACCAGCACCGAGGCGAACATGGTGGCGTCGCCGAAGCGCGACGGGGTGATGCCCGTCACGAACTCGCGCAGCACAGCGATGGGGTCCTGACCGGCCAGCAGAATCAGCAGCGTGGGCAGCGCCAGGGCGACCACGGCGCTGAGGATGCGAATGGGCCAGTCGCCTCGCTGGAGGCTGCGCCAGGAGAGGGAACTGAGGGCCGAGGCTCGCGGTTGTTGTGCCGTCTCGCTCATCGCTTTCTCCCCGTGTCTAGGTCGCCCCGACCATCAACTGTTTGAGGGTGTCAATGCTGTCCACCCCTGGGATGACCTCGCCGACGAGCCGGCCGCGCGCCATGACCACGATGCGGTTGGCGTGCTCCCACAGCTCTTCGAGTTCGTTCGACGCCACCACAATGCCTGCCCCGCGCCCGCACTGCTCCAGAATCCAGGACCAGATGAAGCCGGCCGTCGGCACGTCGAGGCCGCGCGTCGGGTTGTCGAGCAGCAGCAGGTCGGTGTCGTGCGGGGTGGCGGCGAGCATGAGCCGCTGCTGGTTGCCGCCCGACAGGCTACGCGCCTGCGACCCCGGCTGACCCTTGATGTGGAAGCGGGTGATGGACTTCTCGGCCAGCGTGCGCATGGCCGGCGGCGACAGCCGCCACGTGCCAGCCGTGGCCGCGACGGGGTGGGCCAGCGACAGCATCTCCTCGGCGGTGAAGCCGTCCACCAGCCCCTCGCCCAGCCGGCCGGCCGGCACCAGGTGGACCCGCTTGGCCGCGCAGGCGCGGGCGCCGGTCGTCGGTTTGGCTCGCCCCGCCAGCAGGCACAGCAGCGAGGCCTGCCCCGACCCTTCGATGCCGGCCAGCCCGACGACCTCGCCGCCCCGCACCGCCAGGTTGATGCCCGCCAGGGGTGGGTCAATGCTGCGGCAGTCCACGGTGGTCAGGCGGATAAGCTCATGGTCGGAGGACTGCTCCGGCCGGCCGGCGGGCGGCAGCTGCTCCTCGAACATCATGCGCATCAGCTCGGCCTGGACGATGGGGCGGACGACCGTGCCCATCCGCCGCCCGCGCCGCAGCACTGTGATCTGGTCGCACTGCTCCAGGGCGTCGGCGATGTTGTGGGTGATGAACACCACCGTCTTGCCCTCGCCCGCCAACCGCGTCAGGCTGTCGCGCAGCCCGGACCCCATGGGCGGCTCGTCCAGGATGATCACGCGGGCGCCCTGGATGACCACCTGGGCCATCGCCAACTGGAGCCGCTGGCCGACGGTCAACTCCTTGACCCGCGCCGTGGGCGGCAGGCCAAAGCCGAGGCTCTGGTTCACCTGCTCCACGCGGCGCACCAGGTCGGCGCGGTCCACGCGCCAGCCCGGTCGCCCCACCACCAGGTGCTCGACGATGGTCAGGTCGGGGAAGTCCTGCGGGTCCTGCGGCACGTAGCCGATGCCCAGCGCGAGGGCGTCCTGCGGTGAGCGAATCACCACCTCCCGCCCGTCGAGGCGGATGGCGCCGGCCTCGGGGATGTACCAGCCGGCCAGCACCTTCATCAGGGTGGACTTGCCGGCGCCGTTCTCGCCCAGCAGGCCGTGGACCTGCCCCGGCTCGAAGACCGAGGAGACGTCGTTGTTGGCGTACAACTCCCCGAACCGTTTGGTGATGTTGACCATTTCAACGCGCATGTCGCCTCGCTTGACGGAAGACGGAGGACGGAGGACGGAGGCTGCATTTTTCCTCACTCTCCCCGTAGGAGAGGGGATACCTCATGTCCACCTCATCGTCTGGCCGTGCAACTCATGCCGCACGCCAGCCAGTCCTTCGTCCTCCGTCTTCCGTCTTCCGTCTTCCGTCGTCTTACGGCCTACTTCCCGTACGCCTGGGTGTTCTCAATCAGCTTCTTGGTGTACCAGATGTCCTTGTACTCGGGGGCCTTGCCCTCTTCGACCCAGGTGGAGCCGTCGGCCCACTTGACCGGACCCTGGAACAGCTTCAGCTTGCCGCTGGCGTAGTCGTCGGCCATCTGCTGCACCATCTTCTTGGCGTCGTCCGTGGCCGACGGGCCAAACACGAAGCCGACAAGGGTGCCGCTCGGGGTCAGGACGTTCTTCCACTCGGGGTTCCAGACCTTGAACTCGCTCTTGAACGTGCCCTTGTCGACGGCGTCCAGGATGAAGTTTACCTCGGCGTCCCAGTTGAAGTAGGGGATGCCGCCGCACGAGTTGGGCGCCTGGTTGCAGGCGGGCAGGTAGTCGTAGGGGAAGCTAAAGGCGTTCTCGCCCTTGTCCTTGAGCTGCTTGGCGAACTGGAGCGCGTCCTGCGTGTCAATGCCGCTGGCGAAGATGTCAGCGCCCAGCGCGCGGGCCTGGCCGAGCAACTGCTGCGGGTCGTTGGTCTGGCCGGGGATGTGGAACCAGAAGCCGACCACCAGGTTGATGGCCTTGATGGTCTTGCCGAGCTTCTTGCCGCAGTACTGCGCGCCCCAGGCGAACGAGTTGAAGAACCGCCGCGTCTCGTCGTTGTCGGGGCCGTTGACGTAGCCGATGACGCCGCTCTTGGTGAGGTTGGCCGCCGTGCAGCCCGCCAGCGTCTTGGTGTACTCCATGGCGCCCATGTTGTTGGTCAGGTTCTGCGGCGCGCCGCCCTTGAGGACGTGGTCGCCGGAGATGTGGTCGTGGTAGACATCGGGGAACTTCTTAGCCATGGCCTCGGCGCACGGGATGAAGTCGTCGCTGTTGTAGCGGACGAGAACCTTGCCGCCCGGGTTGTCCTTCTTGGCCTGGTTGATCAACTCCTCGACAATGTTCTCGCACACCGGCTTGGAGGGGGCGCCCGGGTTCAGGTTCTTATAAGCCAGGTAGGCCCAGCCCTTCTCCTTGGTGATCTTGGTCGTGGACTCGATGTGGGCCTTGTTCCAGCCGTTGTCGGTCTCGTCGCCGACGGCGATGTCAATCAGCGTGTTCTTGGCGGTCGCCTTGGCGGGTTCCTGCTTGGCGGCCGGCGCCTGCGTCGGCGCGGCGGCCGGCTTCGACGCCTCGGTCGCCTTGGGCGCGGCGGGGG
>CAZFUK010000002.1:0-26182 GCA_964522005.1 uncultured Anaerolineales bacterium
CAACCTAGGGTGTGGGGGTCACGGTCACTGTGACCACGACCGCCGATGGGGCCGAGGGTGTGCCGGACGGCGCGGTCGTTACCGTCGCAGAGGGCGGCGGAGTCAATGTAGTGGGTGGCGCCAGGGTAGGGCTGCTAGTCACACCAGGGCCTGGGTAGGGCGCAGTTGTCCCTGTAGGCTGAGGCCCAGTCGTGGGGCTGCTGGTCACGCTAGGCCCTGGATAAGGTACAGTCGTCAGCGTGGGGAACGGCGTCAGCGTCACAAGCGTAGGTGAAGGCACAGCGGTTGTGGTGGGCGGCAGGCTGGGGCTGGCGCTCGGCCCGGGGTATGGGACGGCGTGCGTCGCCGTGGGAGACGGGAGGTACGGTGTCGTAGTTGGATATGGTATCCACGGGGTGAACGTCGGGCCAGGGAAGTAAGGTGTGGCGGTGGGATACGGGAAGATGGTGGGCGTGATGGTCCCGCCCGCGGACAACGAGTAGGACATCTGGTAGTAGCCGCTCCGTCCGCCATAACCGCCCAATTGGAGATAGTACGTTTGCCCCGCCACGACAGGCGCACTGATATACGAGGTGAGGCCGTTGGTATCGTCGTTGCAGGCAAGCGGGGTCAGGCTGGACAGTGAGGTACCGCTGTACAGGGCGAGGACGGTATCGAAGCTGCTGCCAGAGGTCGAGGCGGTAAACTCACCGGAGGTGTTGGGGATGATCTGGAACCAGATGGTGGCGCCAATCGCCCCACAGGGCTGCGGCTCGCCTGGCTCTAGCGTCGCGTCGAAGGTGGTCCCGCTCGTAAAGAGGGGGTAGCCGTAGGAGTAGACATACAACTGACCCGCATTAGCAAAGTTATCATACTGAATACTGCTCGGGGTAGGCGTACTCGTGAGTGAAGGCGCGGGTGTTTTGGGCGGCAACAGCGTGGGGATAGGCGTAGGGGTGGTGGCGTCGGGAGCGACCCGCCAGACGACGTCCAACGCCTGACTCGTCAACCACAGCCCGTTAGCGCTGGCAGCCAGGCCGTCGAGGCTACACCCATAGTAACCGCAGGCGCCGGGCAGGGTGTAAATGTTGGCGCCCCCGTCAGGGGTGATACGTCCAAGCGCAACGGTGTTCGAGCTATAGGGGCCGTTCGAGTAGGACGTGAGTGTAACCCACAGCGCGCCGTCTGGGCCGCTGACAATCTCAGCCACGCCGCACCCGCTTTCGCTGCAGGGAGCCGGTAGGGTGTACAGGGTGATGGCGCCAGCGGTCGTGATACGACCAACCCCACCGCCGGTCGACGTATCAGACGGATTGGTGGAGCAGGGGCGGTAGGTAAACCAGAGCGCGCCGTCCGGTCCGACGGTCAGGGCGCGCGGGTGAGCATCGTTGGGTGGCGTGTAATTGGTGAGTAGGCCGTCGGTGGTGAGGCGGCTAATTCTGCCCGGGCCAACAGGGCTGCTGCTGTCGGTGGAGCAGCCCGACTGGATAAACCAGAGCGCGCCGTCTGGCCCGACGGTGATGTCACCGAGAGTAGCGCCAGCCCCTGGAATGGTGTACTCAATAATCTGACCCTGGCCTGTGATGCGGCCAACGCGCCCACTCCTTTCGGTAAACCAGAGCGCGCCGTCTGGCCCCCTCACCAGGCGCTGGGGGGCGCTGCCCGCCGCTAAGGAGAACTCCGTACTCTCGCCATCCGTCGTCAGCCGTCCAATACGGTCCACGCCCGACTTGAGGTACCAGAGTTGTCCGTCAGGCCCCAGCGCCAGGCTGGTGATGGGGCAGTTGCTCGTCACAGGGTAGGGGGTGACGATGCCAGAGGGGGCGCATCCCCCTAGCACCGGGTACTCGATGACTGCGCCAGTGCGGGTGATGCGGCCGATACGACCGCTGCCCTCAGCGAACCAGACGGTGCCATCCGGGGCGACCAGAATGTCGGTCGGGTCACTACCGGCGGGGAGAGGGTAGACCGTGGGGCTTAGAGCGAGGGCCGCTGTCTCGGCCTCGGTGCCCTGGGCCAGTAAGCTACCCTGGGGGAGCAGAGCCAGGCAGGCAGCCACGACGAGGACGGCGCAGAGGAGACCATTGACGAGCCAGGGACGGACGTGACGGGAGGGAGCCATACTGAGACCTCCTGGGGGTGACAACGGCTGTCCAGACGGGGGAAGGGCGAGTGAAGGATGAATGAGTATTCATTATAGCATTTCTTTTATATTTGTCAATCGTCCTGCCATGAGTCATCAGGCCCGACTCTTGCGAGGGGTAGACTTGTCAGGGGTCACCGCGTCTAGAGGGTGTAGTACCCCGACAGCCACCTGGACAAGAGGGAGACGTATGCGGTTCGGTTTTGCCTGTATCTCGACGCTTCGCCCCGACATTTCGTGTCAGCACTCGACCATTCTCAAGTACGCCCAGCCCGACCGCATTGAGGCGCTGGCGCGGGAGAACATCGCCGGCCTCGCCGCCATGCTCGACCACGTGGCCGGGCTGGGCCTGGGGCTGTTCCGCATCGGGGAGTCGTTTATCCCCTTCGCCTCGCACCCGGCGGTCCAGTTCGACTGGCGGCTCCACTTGGGGCCGGAGTTGCTGGCCGTCGGCCGCCACGCCCTGGAGCGGGGCATCCGCCTGAGCTTCCACCCGGGGCCGTACACCGTCCTCAACTCGACGCGGCCCGAAGTGGTGCGCCAGGCGGTCCGTGACCTGGACTACCAGGCCGGCGTGCTCGACATGCTGGGGCAGTCGGCCAACGGCAAGGTGATTCTCCACGGCGGAGGCTTGCAGCCATCGAAGGCCGAGGCCGCGCGGGCCTTCATCGCCCAGGCCAACGACCTGCCGGACTTCATTCGGCGGCGGGTGGTAATTGAGAACGACGAGCGGCTGTGGGGGGTGGACGACGTACTGGAACTCAGCGCGGCGACCGGGCTGCCCGTGATCTTCGATGCCTTCCACCACTCGGCCTACCCCGAACCCAAGTCCGCCGACCTGGCCGCCGTGATGCGCCAGGTGTTCGATACCTGGCCCGCCGACCAGACGCCCAAGATCCACTTCTCGTCCCAGGCGCCGGGCAAGCGGCCGGGCGCCCACGCCGACGATGTGGACCCGACCGAGTTCGCCCGCTTCCTGGACGCGACGGCGGGGGTGGGGCGGGACTTTGATGTGATGTTCGAGGCGAAGGCGAAGGACGCGGCGGTGATGAGGCTGCTGGAGGCGCTGCCAGAGCTGCGTAGCACCCTCTAACAAGCAAGACACCTGACAGATTTTGGAAACCTGTCAGGTGTTCTTTAGGACGGAGCAGACCTGACAGGTCTTGAAGACCTGTCAGGTCTCGTCTTATCAGCGCACGTAGACGACGTCTACGTCGTCGGCCTTGACGAAGGCGAAGCGGTGGCCGAAGTAAATCTGGTAGAACTGGCTCACGCCCTTGACGACGCGGTGGTCGCTGGGGTCCAGGGTGAAGAGGGGCGCATAGTAGGCGTCGCTCACCACCTTGTCAATGACGACATATGCCTGGCCGGCCGGGATGGTGTACTGGAGCGGGTTGCGGGCGCGCACCGGGATACCCGTGGGCCACTCGCCCGGGTCGGGGTAGGCCGTGCCGTAGACAGGGATGGAAGTTTTGCCCGCCTTGGGCGTGACGGCCATACCCGCGCTGGCGACGGCGCGCGGGCTGAGACGCGGGTTGTAGAGCCATGCCTTCTGCCCGCCGTAGAAAATGGCGTCCCAGTCGCCTCGGCTCTCGACGCGCCAGAACTGCTGGCCGGCGACGGCCTTGTTACCCCAGTTCTCAATCACGTCCGGGTCCACGCCCGTCTTAGCCGGGTCGGTGATGAGCGGCGCGCTCAGGCTCGGCTCGGTGTAGAGCGGGACGAAGTTCACGTTCTGGCGGGTCAGGGTCTGACACGGTTCGGGGTCGCAGCCGCGCAGCGGGGCCTGGTTGGGCGAGAAGTTGGGCTTGATGGTCAGGATGCTGCGCGTGCGCAGGTCACGGATGGTGGGGATGGGCGCGCCGAGTAGTTCCATGTAGTGTTCCCAGTCCCAGTAGGGGCCTGGATCCCAGTGCATGCCGCGTTGGGTCGCCGTCGAGACGCCGGGGATGTCGTCGTGGCCGATGATGTGGCCGCGATCTAGGGGGATGCCGTACTTGGCGGCCAGGTAGCGCACTAGCCGCGCCGACGCGCGATACATGGCTTCGCTGTACCAGGCGGCGCCCTCGCGGGCGTGGCCTTCGTGCTCGATGCCAATGGAGTGGGTGTTGATGTACCAGTTGCCCGCCTGGTAAGCCACGTCCTTGGTGGGCACCATCTGGGTGATGTCGCCGTCGCTGGCGCGAATCACGTAGTGGGCGCTGACGTAGCTGAGCGGGTTGACGAAGATGTCAATAGCTTCCTGGTAGCTGGTCTCGGTGTCGTGGACGACGATGTAGCGGATGTCCAGGCCGTTGGCCTCGCGGTCGGCCAGGTCGTAGTTGCCGTAGTCCGAGGGATCGCCCGGTGTGTTGATCTGGTAGGCGGCGGGGATGAAGTGGCAGACTACGTCGGGCGGGCATTCGGGCGTGGTCGCCGTCGTCGGCGCCTGGTCGGTTGCCTCGACGCTCCGCGCCTGGGCCGGCGTGGCCGACGGCGTCGCCGCCAGCGTCACGCTGTCGCCGCTGCTCGTGACGCGGCTGACGCCCTGGCGCAGCGTGGCATACACGTCGGCGGCGAAGGCGCGGGCGACGGCCGGCCGGGGCGAGCCACTGAGGCGGGCGACGGCGGTTGCCCAGCTTCCCAGGTCCGACGCCGTCGCGCCACTCTCGCGCCCGTACTGGGCGAGCAGGCCGGCCGCGCCGCGAATGTTCTGATACGGGTCGCTCTTCAGGGCGTCGGACGACTGGCCGAGCAGCCGCGCCGCCGCGTCCAGCGTAGCGAGCTTGCCGCTGGGCGACAGGCGCGCCGTCTCGGCGTCCGCCAGGCCCTTGGCGTCCTCGACCGCCACCAGGCCGTCGGTCAGGTGCATGAGGCCGTAGCCACCGCCCGCGCTCGGGCGGCCGGCGTGGTGTTCCCAGCGCGACTGGTTATAGCCGACGGCAAGGAGCACAGCTTCAGGGACGCCGAATTCGTGGGCGGCGGCGGCGAACATGGCCTGGAGGGAGGTGGGGGCGCCTTGGCCGACCGGCGCGGCGGCAGCGGGCAGCGTCAGCAGGAGCGCAAGGCTGAGGAGGAGGAGAACAGACAACCACAGCGAGTACCAACGACGGGGCATACGGACGCCTCCTTGTCTGTGAGACCCTGGCGGTCTTCGGTTGTCCACAACCTGGGGGGATGCTATTAGCTTAGGCTATTTTGCGATGTTGTCAAGTACGGCCTGCCCGCGCTTCGCCCCACCCTAGACCGGCTGAGGGTGGGGGAAGCGTTTGGACTGCTTGTAGGGGAAGATGTCCAGAACTTCGCCCGCGCGGTGCCGGCCCTGCATATGCTGCCAGAACTCGGCGTCGAACAGGTAGCCGTGGTGGTCGTGGAAGACGCTCTGCAATGGCCTCGGCAGACCCAGGAAGCGCTGGAACTCCTCCGGGAAGATGTCATTCTCATGGACCGAGAACCAGGGTTCCTGGCCGAAGTCGCCCAGGCCGTCGTCGTAGACCGGGATGCGGCGGAAGTTGCAGTCGGTCAGCAGGCACAGTTCGTCGTAGTCGTAGAACACGACGCGGTGGTGGCGGGTGACGCCGAAGTTCTTGAGGAACAGGTCACCGGGGAAGATGTTGGTGGAGGCCAGGTCCTTGATGGCCTCGCCGTAGTCAATCACGGCGTCGCGCACTCCGTCCGCGTCCGACTCACGCACATAGACATCCAGCGGGGTGACACGGCGCTCGGTGTAGAGGTGCCTGATGATGACGCGGTCGCCCTGGACGCTGACGGTGTTGGCGGCGAGGGTGGTCAACTCTTCGAGGAGCGACGGCGTGAAGCGCGCCTTGTCGAACTCCAGGTGCTCGAACTCCTGGGCGTCAATCAGGCGCCCGGCGCGGTCGTGGCGGAAGACGAGCTGGTAGCGGTAGAGCACGTCCTCGCGCGTGGAGGTCTTGGGCGGGGCGAAGCGGTCCTTGATGATCTTGAACACGACATCGTAGGAGGGCAGGGTAAAGACGGACATGACCATGCCCTTGGTACCCTGCGCTTCCTCGAACAGGTCGTTGGAGTGGGCCAGGTGCTGGACCAGGTCACGGTAGAGTTCGGTCTTGCCGTGCTTATTGTAGCCGATGGAGGTGTAGAGTTCGGCGATGTGCTTGCGCGGCATGATGGACTTGAGGAAGGCGATGAGTTCGGAGGGCCGCTCGGCCTCGACCTGGAAGTAGGAGCGGGTGACGCCGAAGACGAGCAGCGCGTCGTCCTCGGTCAGCAGCACCGTATCCACGAACACCCCGCGCTCGGTGTGCAGCAGGGGCAGGATGATGGGCACGATGCGGCCCGCGCTGATGATGCGGCCGACCAGGTAGGCGCCCTTGTTGCGGTAGAAGACGGCCCGAATCATCTCCAGCGTGTCAATCCGTGCCACACCGCATTCGGCGAGCAGATGGGCCTCGATGGCGGCGGCGACCTGCTGGGTGTCGTAGTCCAGGGTCTCGTAGCCGCACTGGAAGGGGTGGTTCTGGAGCACGGCGCGAATCAGGTCGCGGATGCTGCCGCCCCAGTAGGTGTCATAGACGGGCGTGCCGGCCTGGAGGGGCAGGCGCGGGCCAGACGCGACGAACTCAATATCCGGGTCCACCCCCACCGTCGTGAAGATGCGGCGCGTAATCGAGTTAAAGAAGGTCTCGGCCAGCTCGATATCGTCGCGCTGGGCAATGAGTTCGGTGTAGTGGCGCTTCATGCCCCGCCACACCGCGTGGTCCTGGGCATGGTCCTGGAGGATGGCGCGCATGATGGCGAGGGTGGTGTCAATGGTCTGTTTGTACAGGTCCAGCCGCTCGACCGAGTCTTGCTGGCCCCCGCGCCAGTCCCGCGCCTCGAACCGCGCCTGCGCGCGCCGCGCAAACGTCTTGAAGCTCGTGTGGTAGGCGACAAAACCATCGCGGATAGCGAGGGCGGCGCGCACCGCCAGGTCTGTGGGTCCGCTGCTCAACTGCATCATGCTTGCCTCCTGGGTCCAGCCCCCTCTCATGATAGCACAGGACATAGCACAGGATAGCCCCACAACCCGCTGTCCGGGTCCTTTCAAACACGAGTTACGCAGTCGCTCGGCCCGCGTCGCCCAGGGCTAAAGCCGCTGGGCTAGGCAAACCAAGCCCTTCGGGCTGACAGTCTTAGCCCCCCTGGGGGGCTTTGCCTGCCCAGCGCGGGCGCTTTAGCCCCGCGCAGCCACCACCGCGTAACTCCTGTTTCAAAGTCGTAGACCGCCCCGAACCCCTCCCCCGGCCCCTCCCCTACAAAGGGAGGGGTGACTTGGCCCTGACTGGCCCGCCCCCTTCCTTGGCAGGGAAAGGGGCAGGGGAAGGGGTTGAGGACGAGTACGACCTTGAAGGAAAGTTCCTTGGGTGCTGATAGCGGAGGGTCGGCTCAGGGCGCGCGGCGGATGTGAAGCGGGACGGTGAGGACGGACGGCGCGACCGTCGGTCCCAGGAGTACCTGGCCGCGCACGGTCTGGCCCGGCGCCAGGGCGTGCTGGTAGCACACCTGGAGGGTCAGCGGCGTGTTGGCCGTCACGGGGCCGCTGGGCACGCCGCGCACCACAATGTCGTTACCCTGGACGATGTCCAGGTCAAGGGTGAACGGGGCCGAGCCGCCCGGCACATCGTAGCCATGCACCCAGACCTGGTACTGACCGTCCGGCGGGCGGCGGACCAGGATGCTCTCCTGGGCGGTGATCGAGATCGAGCGGGCTACAATCTCATTCGTCGTGAATTGCCCGTCGCGGTTGGCGTCGTAGACCAGGTACAGGTCCAGGTCAGGCCCCCGCCCGCCGTCCAGGGTCAGGGAGATGGAGACGGCATGGTCCACGCTGAACTGCCGCTTGTAGCTGGCCGTGCTCCGATTATTCGGGTCGTCCTGGCGGGCAGTGGCCTGAACCCGCTCCGGCTGACTCAGGCCAAAGGCTTCCACCGTCAGACCCGGCAGGTCGAGATTGGCGCGCAGGGCGAGGGGCGCGCAGCCGCTGACCACGTCGCCAGCCGTGACCGTGGCCGTGATGTCGAAGGCCGGCGGGCTGACCGTCATCGCGCCCACAGTCGTCGTGAACGGCAGCGAGGCCGGCAGGCCCGGGTGCAGGACGTTGTGGAGCAGCACGGCGTGCAAGCCTTCGCGCGCCGGTCCCGCGATCCACTCGTCTGGCCCCTCGGTCGCCGTCTGGAACCGCCAGCGGCCCTGGCTCATGTTCTCGTTGAGGCTCTTGCCGACCACGTCGAGGGTGTAGGGGCCGTAGAAGTCAGGATCGGCCAGGTTCGAGTTGGGCGGGCTGTTGTCGGGGTGGCCCGGGTCGCTGAACGGGTCCGACGTCGGGCCGAGCAGCAGGGTGTCAATGTCGCTTGTCTGATCCTGGCCCGGCCAGACGTTGCGCACCAGCCACGCGGCGCCCTCGGCGACCGTGGACGGCGTGTCCAGGAAGAAGAGCCGCCAGTCGCCTGCCTCTTCGCGCCAGGCCCAGTTCATGTAACCGGCCAGCGCGCCGTTGTTGTACGGGGCGTTGGGGTCGTTGGCTGCCCGCCCGCCCAGGGTGGCCGAGGTCTGGAAGTCGTAGCGGGTGGCGACGTTGGCGACGACCGGGATACGGGCCTGGCGGTCGGGGTAGACGCTCGCGGCCCCGCCGCCCCCCGTCTTGCCCGCCTCCCCTCGCCCGGGGGCGCGGGAGATGTGGGGCAGGAACAGAGTGTAGGGGGCGCGGCCGCCATAGGTGGCGTAGAGCGCGCCCTGGTAGGCGCCGGGCGGGGTGTCGGCGGGGATGGTGAGGGTCGCCGTGGCAGTGACGGTGCTGTGCGGGTCAATCGTCAGGCGGGTCTGGCCGAAGCGGACCCAGGGCCAGTCCTCGTAGCGGAAGAAGTCGAGCCGAATCTGCATCTGGGTGCGGGGTATGGCCTGGGCACGGTTGTTGTGCTGCAAGCCGATGAACAGGCCATCGTGCATGCGCCCGTGGGGCGAGTGCATCTGGACGCGCAGGGTATTGTTGACCGAGTTGTTGTACATGACGCGCACGTACTCCCAGCGCTGGATCTCGGAGCGGCTCCAATCCAGGTCAGGGAAGCCGTCAATGTTGCTGCTGCGGGTCGGCAGGAGGTTGGCATGGTCCACCACGCCGTCGCCGTCGCGATCTTCCCACAGCTTGCCGTCGCCGTTGATGTCCGTCCAATCGTAGAGCAGCAGCCGCCAGGTCTGGTCCTCCTGGTAATCGCGGCCGGCGTCCAACTGGCCCAGTGAGAAGTTGGCCGAGACGACCATCAGGTCGGTGCCCTGGGGGATGGCGCCCACCGGGATGAGGTAGTCCGGCGCGTTGAAGTTGTACTGGCTCTCGGCCGAAGCCGCCGCGCTGAAGAAGGGGATGATGCGGCTGTCGAAGCGGCGCAGCGTCCGGGCGGCGAGGTTGACCTCGACCGCCGCGTCGCCCGGGTTCGACAGGCGGAACGACTGGGTGTCGCTCTGGCCGGGGTAGATGATGTTGGCGAAGCCGGGGTATTCGCGGCCTCGGTAGTCACCCGCCCGCCACTCGTCCGGCATCGCCAGCACGCCCTGCCGACCGCTGGCGATGTCGGTGGCGTAGTCGGCGTTGACCGCGCCCGCCCCTTCGCTGAGGGTGTCCGCGCCGGTAGGCGTCGCGCCCGACTTGAGCAGGGCGCGCGCCTCTTCATACGTCGGCCAGCGGCCGTGCCCGGCCTTGAAGGCCTGGTAGACCAGGGCCAGGTTGCCCGCCGTCACGGGTGTCGAGCGGCTGGTGCCGCCCCATGTTTCCCAGGCGGTCGCGCCGTCGCCCACCCGGTTGAGTTGTGTCGCGCCCGCGCCTCGGTCGCCGTTGGCGACCACGTCCACCCCTACCTGCCCGCGCGCCGTCAGGCCCCGGTTCGAGAAGCTGGTCGTGTCACCGTACTGGATCTGCGTGGTGCGGGTAATCGAGTCATAGCCCGTTGTGCCGAACATGGTAGACGCGCCGACGGCGATGCCGACTTCCGGACCGTTGGGCGTGTCCGTGCCATAGCCCGGCCCGCCGTTGCCCGTGGAGTTGAGGTAGGCGACGGTGGGGTTCTTCTCGCGCACGTAGCGGTCAATCCAGCGGCTCAGGTAGTCCCAGCCATCGTTGTCCACCTCGGACCGCCCGTAGCTGTTGCTGGGAATCTGGATGTCGTCGTCCGTGCCGGCCTGGCCGTCGTAGCCGAACAGCGTCAGGTAGTAGGCGTCGCGGGTGGACACCTCGAAGTTCATATAGGTGTTGCCCACCGGCACCAGGCCGGCCAGGGGCGCCGCGCCGAGATCGGCGCTGGCCGGCTGGTCGCGCGGGGTCAGGTCGGAGAAGCGGGGCACAAGCCCGCTGGTGCGGCCCTGGCCGACGACGGCCGAACTGCACAGCGTGCCGTGGAAGCCGGCTTCAAGGTCAAAGTCGCCCATGAACGCGACGAGCGAGGCCTTGGCGGGCGGCGGGGCGGCGCTCTCGCTAAAGAGCGTGGTGATGCCGGGGATGGCATGCTGGCCGTCGGCGATGAAGTAGACCATGCCCCCCGACAGGTCGGCCAGGCCGTCGGCGTCCAGGTCGCGGTACGACGCGGGTGACTCGCGCGTCACCGGCTTCTCATCGGTGAAGTCGTGGTCGCCGTCCAGGTCCACGTAGACCGTGTCGTAGACGCCGGCGGTGTGTTCGTCCACCAGGAGGACGGCGACGTGCTCCTCGTTGTCCTGGGCCAGCACGCGGTCGGGGTGATTGCCGATGTGGTAGACGCCGCTCTGGCTGCGCGCCGGCAGCGTGTACTCGTGCTCGTCGCCCGGCTCCCGACCGCCTCGCCCGAACGAATCGGCGAACGGCGCGAACTTCAAGCGCACGCGGCCAGCCGCCTCGTCGCCCGCGTTGCGGTAGGTGGCGGGGGTGGCGCTCGTGTCCACGTACCAGGCGTCGCCAGTGGCGATAAAGTTCGAGCCGAGGGTGTAGTCGGCCACGTAGAGCAGCATGGAGTAGGGGTCGAAGGCCATCGGCCAGCCATAGTAGGGCGACTGGGGGTCGGTGACGCGCGCCCAGGTGCCGACCAGGTCGGGGTGGCCCATGTCCGCGCCGCTATCAATGACGGCGACCTTCACGCCTTGCCCCTGGTAGCCCTTGGCCCAGGCGTTCTGGGTGCCGTGCCCCTCGCGGATGTCATACCAGTCCTCGGCGCGGAAGACGCCCGCCGTCGCCTGGCTCGCGTTCCAGCCCTGGTCCAGGGCGCGCAGCGCCTTGAGCCTCTCGCGCCGCTCGGCCAGCGACGGGAGGGGCCGCCGCTCGGGGTCAATGGCCGGCGCGGCGGTCGCCATGCTGTGGTCCACCATCTCCACGCGCTGCACGCCCGGCAGGGAGGCCAGCTTCTCCAACAGGCTCGCGCGGACCTGGGCCAGGTAAATCTTCTCGCCCAGCGCTCGCTCGCCCACCAGGAAGCCTCGGCCGGCCACGGCCGACAGGTCCACGGCGCGGTCGGCTTCGACGCGCACCATCACGCCTTGCTCGCCGCCGGCGGCCGCGACGGCCTGGGTGGCCGAGGACAGGCGGCGCAACGTCACCCCGGACTTGGTGATGGAAGTATAGGGGGGGTTGGTGGCCCGATCCTGGGAAGGTTGTTGGGCGGAGACGGGGGTAAGGGGAGTGAACCAGATGAAGCAGGTACTGGCGATGGCGAACATGGCCAGACACGACAGCATCAGGCGTCGCGTCTTGTGTCTCACGGGGGACCTCCTCGACTCATACGGGGGATGAGATGTTAAGGCGGCGGGGACAATGGCTCAGCCGGGAGCCAGATAGGGCAGACGATTCTAGCACACACAAGCAGGGGCTGCAATTTGGCAGGCGCTAGACGTGACGGGCCGGTCCTGCCTCTAACCCGAGGAGCTACTCTCTGACACCTGCGGCGCCAGGCCCACGCGCGAGACGCGGGCATAGCCGTAAAAGGCGAGCGCCAGGAGGGCGGCGAGCGCGCTGTAGAGATACCACGGGCCATTTGGCAGGCCCGCGAGCCGCGACTGGTCGAACAGCCAGCCGCCGAGCGCGTTGCCGATGCCGCCGCCGAGGGCGATGCCGAACGAGCTAAAGCCGAAGTAGCTGCCCAATGCTTCGGGCTTGGCGAGGTCACCGGTGATGGCGGACAGCGTTGGCTGGACCAGCAGGTCGCCCAGGGCGTAGAGGATGACCGGCAGGGTGAGGACGGCCACGAACAGGCCGCTACCGGCGACGGCGGCGCCCAGCGAGAACAGCCCCAGCCCGACGGCCATGACGCCGAAGCCGCCGATGATGATGGGCAGCGCGGCGGCGCGCCGTCCCACCCAGGCGATGATCGGGTACTGGGCGACCAGGGCGAAGGCCGAGTTGACCGCGAGCAGCGCGCCGACGGCGTTGTCGCTACCCGTGAGGTAGCTGACGTAGAGGGGCAGGGTCAGGAAAATCTGCGAGAAGATAAACCAGTAGCCCGCCGTGAGCGCGGTGAACACCACAAAGGGCTTGTCGGCCCAGACGAGGCGGAACATGGCCGGGATGACGCCGACGGCCGCGCCCCAGCCGCCCCTGACGGCGTCGGCCCCAGCCTCGTTGGTCGGCGTGGGCAGGGCGCGGGTGGCGGGCAGGCAGAGGACTGTGGCGAGAAACGCGACGACGTAGCACGCCGCCGAGACGAGGCTGAGGGTGGCGAAGCCGATGGGCAGCAGGGCCACGGCGATGAGCGGGCCGAGCATGGTGCCAATGCGGCCGACGGTGCTGACCAGGGAGAAGGCGACGGCCCGCTCACGGGGCGGCACAAACGAGGCCAGGGCCGCCTTGTGCGTCGCCTCGAACAGCGCGCCGCCGAGCGCCGCCACCACCGCCGCCAGCAGCAGGCTGGTAAAGTCGTGGGTGAAGGCGAACAGGGCGAAGCCGATGGTGCGGATGAAGATGCCGGCTGCCAGGATGGGCTTGTAGCCCACACTGTCGGCGACGATGCCGCCAAACATGGTCAGCCCTTGCTGGACGACGATACGCACGGCCAGCACCACCCCCACCGCCGCCGCGCTCAGCCCTAGCTCGCGCGTGCCGTAGACCGACACAAACGGGATGAGCATGAAGAAGCCGGCGTACATCAGCACGGCGTTGACCAGGATGACGGCGACGCCCGCGCGGCGCGTCACCTGCCAGGCGCTTGAAAACATACCCCCTCTACAGCCCCCTCCCCGTCAGATAGCGGTCGGCCGCCTCCGCCAGTGTCATCTGCTCGGCGTCCACCAGAGGGCGGTGGGCCAGGTAGGCCGGAATCAGGTGGTTGTGGCCGGTCGCCACTTCCAGGCGGAACAGCCGCGCCATCGGCCCGGCCGCCGCCAGGTAGTCGCTCTGGTCAAAGGCGCGCAGCGTGGCCGCCACATCGTAGTCCACGCACACGACCTCGGCCTGCCACTGCCCGCCCCGCCGTTCCAGCCAGGCGTAGCGGGCGCGGGTGTCGCCCTCGAACGTGTTGCCGGCCGAGCCAGCGTTGACGATCAGCCCGCCCTCGCGCCAGGGTCGCACCAGCGACAGGTGGGTGTGGCCGCAGACGAGGTGGGTATGGCCGTTGAGCTTCTCCGCCAGTTCACCCTCCCGTGTCTTGGGGAAGATGCCGTCCTGGTCGCCGCGCGGCGAGGCGTGGACGACCAGCACGTCCTCGACCCACACCGAGAACGGCAGGCCGCGCAGGTAGCCCAGTTGGTCCGGGGTGAGTTGGCCTAGCGTCCAGCGCGACGGCGCGTAGGTATCACCCCCCGCGTTGGGGTCGGCCGCCTGGGCGGCTTCCAGCACGTACCGCTCGTGGTTGCCCTGGACGGTCGGCCAGCCTAGCGGCTGGAGCCGCGCCACGACCTCGGCCGACTGGGGGCCTCGGTTGACCAAGTCCCCCGCGACGACGACCTGGTCGGGCCGCCGCGCCTCGATATGGGCCAACACCGCTTCGAGAGCGGGCAGGTTGCCGTGGATATCGGAGATAACAGCCAGCCGCACGGCGCACTCCCTCAAGCTCGGCATAGATAAAGCAGGCCCGTTGGCCCGCCATGAAATCTAATTATGCGTTGGGTCGTGCGAATCTGGCAACAATTCCGCGCAGCCCGACGGTTGTAGGGGCGCGGTTTCCGTGCCCGCCCCGCCCCCTTGGCAGGGAACGGCCCGGAGAGGGGGCAGGGGGTTGTGACATAGTTCACACCTGCTGTGTGCCCTGTCTCGCAGCGCCGCGCCGCCTTTCCTGGTACACTGGGGACACAAGTGACAAGCACCACCGATGTTAGACAGGACGCAGGAAAGGACACTCGCCATGATGACCGAGACTCGTCGCCCCATTCGTTTGCTCTCGCTGATGACCGCCTTCCTCCTCATCGTCGCCGCCCTCGTCGCCTCCACGGCTGAGACCCGCGCCGACAGTGGGACGCAAGATACCCAGGCCAAGCATCCCATCGTCATCCAGGGCACCAACGCCAGCTCCGGAACACTCGATGTGACGGCCAAGCGCCTGTGGACGCGCGACGAAATGCTGAGCGCGCAGAGTGAGGACCTCATTGAAGTGGATGACGTGACGTTCAAGAGCATGACCCAGGACGCCCTGAAGGAAATCGTCGGCACGCCGGGCAGCGACACGGCGGGCCGGCCAGACGGTCAGGCGCTCAAGGAAGCTCTGGTTAACCCAACCGACGCCCTCCCCAACCTTAACGGCGTGTTCGGCTACAGCTATCCCGGCCCCTTCTCCCGCTATGAGGTCAACGCCTCGTATACATCGTACCCGTACATCACCGTGGGCAAGGTCTTCTTCCGCAAGAACGGTGTCGGCAAGGTGTGCTCGGCGTCGTCTATCGGCAACTACGCGGTGTGGACGGCGGGCCATTGTGTGCACGGCGGTCAGGGTGGCACGTGGGTGACCGACTTCGTGTTCGTCCCCGCCTACAAGGACGGCAACGCCCCGCTCGGCCAGTGGACGGCGAATCACTTCTGGGCCAAGACCGACTGGATGAACAACAGCAACTTCCGGCGCGATATGGGCGGCGCGGTGCTCAACACCCGCAACGGCCAGAAGATCAGCCAGGTGGTGGGGTGGCTCGGCTTCTCCTGGAACTACCCCTACGAGCAGAACTGGACCGTCCTGGGCTACCCGGCCGACCCGCCCTACAACGGCCAGCGGATGTGGCGCTGCAACGCTCCCTTTGCCTACCAGCTGAACCCGAGTGGCGGCGGCCCCTCGACCCAGGCGATTGGGTGTGACCTGACGGGCGGCGTGAGTGGTGGCCCCTGGATCCGCGACTTCCTGACCGGCAACCACGTCAATGGGCAGGCGAGCTACCGCCGCACGGGCTACTCGAAGGAACTGGCCTCCCCGCACTACACCGACGAAGCCAAGAGCCTGAAGGATGCCCTGGTCAACGACCATCCCTAAGCCCTAACGGCCCAACAACCGAATACTCAACACTGAAACACCCCCAGGTTAGCCTGGGGGTGTTTGTTGTGTGGACGTTCGTCCCTCAAGGCAGGAACGCGAAGCTCGCCAGCATCTGCGGCCCGAACTCGCCCATCATCGTCAGGCGATACACATAGCCGCCGTGGGCGACGACGACGAACTCGTTGGGCGCCATCAGCAACGGGCTGACCAGCCGCGCGCCCGCCACGCCGCCGACCTGCACAGGCTGCCGCTCCCACTGGTCCGCCTGGGGTAGCGTCTTGAGCCACTGGTCCAGGCTCTGGCCGGCCGGCAGGGCGTAGACCTCCACGGCGAACTGCGGCGGCTGGAGGGCCGCCGTCTCCGAGCGGGCCAAAGCCCCGTCCTGGAACCAGACCTGAGCCAGCGGGGCGGGCTGGGGCTGAGCCGTGGCGGGAACCACGACAAAGCCGTCGGGGTAGTTGAGGGTGAACTTGTAGGTCTCGTTGCGGTAGACCTGCCAGTTGACCGGGGCCGACTGGGGAGTCGCGTTGGTCGGGGGAACCTCGGGGCCTGAAGTGGCGGGCGCGGGCGAGGTCTGATTGGGCAGACCGCCCGGCTCGTCGCCGGCGCCTGGCTTGGACACGGGAGCCTCCTTGAGTTGACCACTGGAGGAGCTATCGCTGCTCCCGCCACTGCTACCGGCGACACTCGCGGCCGTCGGGGACGGCGGGCCGCTGAGGGGAGACGCGCCGACCCGAGGGCCGGCGCAACCCGTCGCCAGCGCCAGACCCGCGATAACGATCCACCGCGACCACACCACCCGCTGCCCCTGGAGAGGGCTAATCCTGTACGCGCCCATACGCCTTGACCTCCTGCTCTGCGCCACATGGTTAAGATTGGGTCATAGACGTGGCAGGCGGGCCGAAAGTTCCCGCTAGGCGCTCAAATTGGGCCGCAACCGGCCCAGGCCACGGCGCAGGATGGCCTGCACCGTCAGCATCTCGGGCGCGCGCAGGAGCAGGGCGGCCAGGATGAAGCTCAGCGCGCCGACGCTGATGCCGACCAGCGCGACCAGCGTGCCGGGCAGGGGCGGCAGCACCATCAGCAGGCCTATCAGGACAACGGCCATGACCGCCGACGCGCTCAGGGTGCGGGCCAGGGAGTTCCATAGCTCCTCGCCCAGCCCGCCCAACCGCCGGCGGAGGATGGCGACCAGGATCGCCATCTCCAGCGTCGTCGCCAGGGTGTTGGCGAGGGCCAGCCCGCCGTGGTCCAGCGCGCCGATGAAGACCAGGCTGAGGCCGATGTTGGCGAGCATGGCCGCCGCGCCGTAGATGACCGGGGTGAGGGTGTCGTGGAGGGCGTAGTAGGCGCGGGTGACGATTTCCAGGGCGGAGTGGGCGAACAGGCCGAGGGCGTAGAACTGGAGGGCGTAGGCCGTGATCTCGGTCGAGGCGGCCGTGAACTCGCCGCGCTGGAACAGCAACTGGATGAGGGGGGTGCGCAGCAGGAACAGGCCGATGCTAGCCGGGATGCTGACGAACAGCACCAGCCGCAGCAGCGTCGCCAGCGTCTCGCGCAGGGCGTCGCGATCGCCCCGCGCGGCCTGGGCCGAGAACGTGGGGAAGACGGCGTTGGCGATGGACAGGGCGAACACACCCTGGGGCAGCAGCATGAGCAGCCAGGCGTAGTTGAGGGCCGTCACGCGGGCCGCACCGTCGGGCAGCCGCGACGCCAGGTTGGTGTTCATCCAGAAGTTAAGCTGGACGGCGGCCATACCCAGCACGCGCGGGCCGAGCAGGATGGCGACCTTGCGCACGCGGGCGTTGTGGAGGCCGAGCGTCCAGTAGTAGTGGCTGGGCAGGCCCCGCAGACCCGGCAATTGGACGGCCAGGTGGAGCGCGGCCCCCACCACAGCGCCCACCGCCAGCCCGCGCACGCCGAAGCCCATGGGCGCGAGGAACAGCGCGCCGAGGATAATCGCCAGGTTGTAGAAGATGGGCGCCAGGGAGGGCAGGAAGAACTGCTGGTGCGAGTTGAGGATGGCGGTGAGCAAGCCGCTGACGCCGAACAGGATGGGCGACAGGAGCATGACCCGCGCCAACTCGGCGGTCAGCGCCTGCTCTTCGGGCGTGTAGCCGGGGGCGAGCAGCGTCCGCGTCAGTTGCGGCGCGGCGATGGCGGCCGCCGACGCTGTGACGAGGAGCACCAGGGTCAACAGGTTCATGATGCCGCTCGCCAGCCGCCAGGCTTCGGACTCGTCCCCCTGGGCTGTCGCCTCCACGAAGACCGGGATAAAGGCCGAACCGATGGCCCCGGCGCCGATGACGTTAAACAGGAAGTCGGGGATACGAAAGGCGGCCTGGTACGCGCCCAGGTCCGGGTTGGTGCCGAACTGGAAGGCCAGCACCGACTCGCGCGCCAGCCCCAGCACGCGGCTGACGACAAACGCCCCCATCATGATGACCGCCGCGCGCGCGATGCCGCCCGTCCGTTGACTCACCCCGCCTCCCCGTAGCCGCTAGCTGTCCAGCGTAAGTCCAGTATAAGATGAGATTGTACTCTGAAATAGCTAGCGAGGCTACTTCGCCCGAAATTGGACAGATCAGCCCTTTTAGAGTAAGATTAACGGTCGCACAAGCACTTATTCCGTGCATCACTGCATGGGTCTCGTTTCCAGGGAGGATTAGAAGTTGGCCAACACCAAGGCTGCCGAAAAAGCCATTCGCCAGAACGAGCGGCGCCGCGCCCGCAATCGCTGGTTTGTCTCACGCACCCGCACCTTCGCCAAGAAGGCTCTCAAGGCGATCCAGTCGGGCGACGCTCAGGCCGCCCAGGCCGCCTTTGTCGAGGCGCAGAGCGCGTTCGACAAGGCCGCGGCGAAGGGCATCATTCATAAGAACAACGCCGCCCGCCACAAGGCGCGTCTGGCCGCCCGCCTGAAGGCGATGACCGGCTCGGGTGCGCCCTCGGCGTCCGCGACCTCGCGCTAAATCGCCTCTAGCGCTGCATCCTAACACTGCATCTCTTTGCCTTAGACCCTAAAGGTCTTGAAGACCTTTAGGGTCTTTCTTGCTACCACTACCCCGCGCTGCCAAATTCCCCAGCCACTCAAAAATAATAGGATTTCCCCTTGACAAAGAACGCCTGTTCTGATATACTCTAGAACAAGGGTTCTAAGAACAATCGTTCTGTAGGAGGGGTTAGATGTACGCCGAGATGACGTTTGAAATGACCGAGCACGACACGCGGATTCTAGACTTTGTCGAGGACTACCTGACGGACAAGGGACGCGCGCCGTCCATTGAAGAGATACGCCAGGCGACCCAGATGGCTTCCAAGGACCACGTCCACCGCGACCTCAAGCGCCTGGAGCAGTTGGGCTTCCTGCGCATCACGCGCGGCATCGCCCGTGGCATCGAGTTGCTGCGCTGCGCCGACGGTATGGACTACCGCAGCGGCATCCTGGCCGTGCCCATGTGCGGCGTCATCGCCGCTGGTCAGCCCATCCCCGTTCCCGAGCCGTCCCCCAACGCCTACGACTCGCTCGAACTGACACGCGACATCGTGCGCGACACGCGGGGCGTCTACGCCCTGCGCGTCAAGGGGACCTCGATGATTGACGCGCTCATCAACGACGGCGACATCGTGATTATGCGCCGCGTGGCGAGCGCCGACAACGGGGACATGGTGGCGGTGTGGATCAAGAGCCAGGAAGCCACGACGCTCAAGCGTTTCTTTGACGAGGGCGAGCGCATCCGCCTCCAGCCCGAGAACCGCGACATGCAGCCCATCTTCGTCAACCCTGACGATGTGGAAATCCAGGGTAAAGTGATTGCGGTTATCCGCCACGTCTAAAATGACTAATGATTAAAGACTGATGATTGAAGATTAACATCAGCATCAGTCTTTAATCATCAATCTTGAGTCTTTAGTCATTAGTCTTTTGTCTTTAGGGAGTGCGTATGGGCAAGCGAGTTGACGAATTGCACTTCCAGGCCGACCAGATTGAATCAGTGCTCGCCAGCCACCGGCTCCACGGTCGCATCACCGGTGGCTCGGTGACCCCGCAGATGGTGCGCTTCCACCTGTCGCCCGCGCTCGGCACCCGTGTCAGCCAGATCGCCCGGCTGTCCGAGGAACTCGCCCTGACCCTCGGCGCAGCCACGTGTCGGGTGGTGCGGCGCGGCCAGACCATTGACCTGGAATTCCCCCGCAGCGACCGGGGCATGGTTCGCCTGTTCGACCTGTCGCGGCGTCTGAACGGGGTGCCCGCTTGCACGGCCATCCTGGGCCTCGACGGCGAGGGCACGCCCATCCTGTTGCGGCTCGCCAGCCCCGAAGTGCCCCACGTGCTCATCAGCGGCACGACCGGTTCGGGCAAGACGGCCCTGGCGCGCAGCATGATCGCCAGTCTGGCCGCCCACAACACGCCGGCCGACCTGGGCCTGCTGCTCATTGACCCCAAGGGCCGGGGCTACGCGCCCTTCGCCAAGCTGCCCCACCTGCTCGCGCCCATCGCGCAGGACCCGACCGAGGCCATCGCGGTGCTGGAGTGGCTGGTGGGCGAGATGGAGCGGCGCGACCGCGAGCAGATCACCCTGCCGCGCATCGTGACCTTTATTGATGAACTGGCCGACCTGGCCCTGGTGGGCGGGCCATCCGTCACGGCGGCCCTGACGCGCCTCTCGCAGCGCGGCCGCGAGGCGGGCATCCACCTCGTCTGCTGCACGCAGAAGCCGAGCAGTTCCATTATCGGCTCGCTGGTCAAGGCCAACTTCCCGGCGCGGCTGGTGGGCAGCGTGGCGAGCGCGGAGGACGCGAAGGTCGCCACGGGCATCCCCAAGAGCGGCGCGGAGCGGCTGGCCGGTCGCGGTGACTTCCTCCTGGTCGTCCAGGGCATCACTCACCGCCTCCAGGCGGCCTACTGCTCCGAGGCGGACATCGCCGCCAGCCTCCCCAAAGGCGAGACGCCGCGTCCGCTCAAGAGCCAGCCGGCTCTGCCTCCCATTGTCACCCCCGCTGTCACACGGCGGGCGCAGGCTGTCGCCGCCCCGCTCGTCCCTGCCGAAGACGAGCGCAAGGTGGTCAACGCGCCGTTGCCCCTGCCAAGGCAGCGTCCACACCTGGTACGGGTGAAATAGGGTACGACCCTGTCGAGGTCCTATGCAATTGGTCACGCGGCTCTGTCTCATTGCGTTCTCCGCGGCCCTCGGAATTGCCGTCGCCTATCGGCTCACGCCCGAAGCGATGGCCGTCGTGGTCGGTGTCCTGATGGGCGTCCTGGCGAGCCTGCCCATCGCCCTGATTGTGATCTATGCCATGCGCCGCCCGGTCGCGGCGCGAGAGCCGGAAGCCCCCGCCCGGCCCGAACCGCCGACCGTCCACCCGACGGCGTATCCCGCCCCGGCGCACGGACTGCCGCAGGGCGCGCCCGCGCCGCAGATTGTCGTGGTGCCCATGCCGCAGGCCGCGATGCCGCGCCAGATGGCAGGCATGTGGTCCCAGGCGATGCCCGCCCCCGCCCCGCGCGACTTTCATATCATTGGCGAAGACGAGTAACGGTTACCCCAAGGAGTTGTAGTATGCAGGTCGGCCTGCTCTGGTTTGACAAAGACCCCCGTATCCCCTTTATGCAGAAAGTGCTTGAGGCGGCGGAGCGCTATCACGAGAAGTTTGGCGTCGAGGCGAACACATGCTACGTTCACCCGTCCATCCTGCCCGCCGGCGTGATCGTCCCCGGCTTCGAGCTGCGCACGCGCGCCACGATCCTGCCCCACCACTTCTGGGTGGGCTTCGCCGAGGACGCCCAGCCCGTGGCCCGTATCACCCCCATCGAGACGGCCGCCCCTCCGGTGGAGGAAGAGCCGCGTCCGCGCCGCAAGCGCCGCGCCGCTTAACCCGAATTTATCCTCCTACCCCTCCTCCGTCGCGCTGGTAAGCTCCCACCAGCGCGACGGGCTTTTGAGTCCCCAAAGTTAAACCAAGACAGGCGAATGCCGTATACTTGCAGCCTATGCGTCGCCTCTTTGCCTGGGCCGCGTCGGCCCGCCGTCTCCTGCTGCGCGAGGGTCTGGTCCCCCTGGCGCTGCTGGTCTTCCTGCTGGCTATGTTCGGCCCCGTCACCCTGGGCGGCCGCAGCCTCGTGCCCTTCGACGCCCTCTACCAGTTCGCGCCCTGGTCGAGCTTCGCCGCCCAGCAAGGCGTCGGCCCCCCCCACAACGCCCTCGTCACCGACCTGCTACTCCAGAACTACCCCTGGAAAGCCTTTATTGTGCGCCAGCTTGGAGCCGGGCAGGTTCCGCTGTGGAACCCCTACCTGTTCGCCGGTGTGCCCTTCCTGGCCGCCGGGCAGCACTCCGCGCTCTACCCCCTGAGCCTCCTCTATTACACCCTCCCGCTCTGGCTGGCCTTTGGCTGGTTCACCGTCGTCCAGGTCTGGCTGGCCGGCCTGGGCACGTATGCCTACGCCCGGACGCTCGGTCTGGGGCGCGCGGCGGCAGGCGTGGCCGCGTTCACCTTCGCCCTGGGCCAGTTGTTCCTGGTCAACCCGGTCCACCCGATGATTCTGGCCGGCATGAGTTGGCTGCCGGTGATTCTGCTGGCCCTGGAGCATCTCATGCGCCGCCTGGTGCGCGGTGACGGGCTGAGCCTGGGCGTCACGCTCTCCGCCAGCCTGGCCGCCGGGGCAATTACCCTCGTCTTCCTGGCCGGGCACATCGAAATCGCCCTCTATACCCTCCTCGTCGCCGGCTTCTACGCCCTGTGGCGGCTGGTCAGTCTTACCACAGAGGCACGGAGGGGTGGAGCCTCAATAGCCTCCGTGTCCTCCACCCCTCCGTGGTTTAGCGCCTTCCTCCGTCACGGTGGAATACTCATGGGCGTCGTGGTCCTCGGCCTGGGGTTGGCGGCGGTGCAGACTGTCCCGCTCTACGAGCTGGTCAGCCGCAACTTCCGCGAGGGCGGCGCCACCCTGGCCGAGGTCTACCAGTACGCCTTCCCGCCGCGCCACGTCCTGGCCTTCGTGATGCCCGACGTCTACGGCAACCCCAGCCACCACGGCTACTATGACATTGTCGAGGGCCGCTGGACGGCCGACCCGCGCAACCGCCAGGGCCAGTCGGTGGCCGACATGGCCTGGGGCGTCAAGAACTACGTCGAAGGCGCCGTCTACGCCGGGCTGCTGCCGCTGCTGCTGGCTCTGGTGGCGTTGTGGTCTGCCGTGAGGCGACCACGGACGAAGGATGAAGGACCAATCCAGTCCGGGACGTCCCGCCCACCAGCCACCCGCCCCTACATCCCCCTGTTTGCGACGCTCGCCCTCCTATCGCTGGCGTTCGCCTTCGGCACGCCGCTCTACGCCCTGCTGTATGCCCTGCCCGGCTTCAGCCAGTTGCACACCCCCTTCCGCTGGATTTTCCCCTACGCCTTCAGCCTGGCGATGCTGGCGGGTCTGGGCTGGGACGCCGTCCAGCGCCACCCCGTGGCCGCCCGGCGGCTGGGTGCGCTGGCCGCGCTGGCGGGGGGCCTGGCGCTGGTCGGCGTGGCCGTGGGCTACGCCTTCCGGCTGCGCCTCGTCCCGCTGGCCGACCGGCTGGTGGACCGCCTGGCCCGCGCCGGCGAAGTCTTTAGCGGTGGCGCGGCCTTCCTGTCCTACGAAGGCCGCGCCCTCCTGCTCTTCGCCGTGTTCCTCACGCTGTCCGGCCTGGCCCTGGTCGTCCTGGCGCGCTCCGGCTCCTCGAAGGAAGAGGGGGGAATGCGTAGGACGACGGCCTTCGCCCTGGCCGTCCTCGCCCTCGACCTGTTCGCCGCGTCGTGGGGCTTCAACCCGGCGGTGGACCCGCGCCTGGGCGACTTCACGCCGCCCGCCGTCGCCTGGCTCCAGCAGCGCCGCGCCGAGGAAGGCCCCTTCCGCCTGACCGTCCTGGGCGACAAGGGCCTGCTGCCGCCCAACCTGGCGATGCTGTACGGCCTGGAAGATGCGCGGGGCTACGACTCGATTATCCCGCGTCAGTATGTGGACTTCGCCCGGCTGATTGACGACCAGGATCTGCTGCTCTACAACCAGGTCGCGCCGCTCCACCGCAACGAGAGCCTGGCGTCGCCCCTGCTCGACCTGCTCGGCGTCCGCTACGTCCTCACCACGCGCCGCCTGGACCGCCCTGGCTGGACGCTGGCCTACGACGGCGAGGTCAAGATTTACCGCAACGAGGACGCCGCCCCCCGCGCCTACTTCGCCACGAACATCCTCAACCATGAGGTGTTGGACCCTGCCGACGTGCAACGGCTGAGCGCCTTACCCGGCCCGCCGTTGCTCGCGGCCCTGCGTGTGGACCCGGGCCAGGCCGTCCCCTTCAGCAGCGCCGTCTCCCCCTCCGATGCCGTCACCCTCACCCACTACACCCCCTCCACCGTCGAGCTAGACGTGCGCCGCGCCGAGCAGCCCGGCCTGCTGGTGCTCAACGACAGCTACTTCCCGGGCTGGCAGGCATTCATCCGGCCCCTGAACCCCTCCCCCAACCCCTCCCCTAACAAGGGAGGGGGGGACAGCGGGGGTAATGCTCTTCCCCCCCTCTCCTCTCCGGAGAGGGAGACGGGGGGTGAGGTCGCTGTTCCCATCGTCCGCGCGACGGGGGCCTTCCGCGCCCTGTCCATCCCGCCGGGCGCGTGGCACGTGCGGCTGACCTACTCGCCCATGTCGGTCAAGGTCGGGCTGTACCTCTCCTTCCTGGCCGCTGCCCTGCTCGCCTTCCTGGTCGGCTTCGCCCTGTGGCGGAGGGTCTACGGCCCCGGCCACGAGACCGACACGGTGCGCCGCGTGGCCCGCAACTCGCTGGCCCCCATGCTGACCACCCTCGGCAACAAGGTCGTAGACTTCGCCTTCGCCGCGCTCATGCTGCGCATCCTGGGGCCGACGCTGTCCGGCCGCTACTACTTCGCTGTGGCCGTGGTCGGCTACCTGGAAATCTGGAGCAACTTCGGGCTGAACCTGTACCTGACGCGTCAGGTGGCCCAGCAGCGCGAGACGGCCCGCGACACCCTGGCCCAGACGCTGACGCTGCGCCTCGTCCTGCTCGGCCTGTCCGTCCCGGTTCTCGTGTTGGTGGGCCTGGCGTGGCGCGGCGTGTTCGGGCTGCCGGATGACACGGCCCTGGCGATTGTGCTGCTGGTTGTGGCGCTGCTGCCGGGCAACATCGCCGCCGCCCTGAGTTCCGTCTTCTACGCCTACGAGCGCATGGAGTACCCGGCCGGCCTGACGAGCCTGACCACCCTGGTCAAGGTCGCGCTCGGCACGCTGGCCCTCCTGCTCGGCTGGGGCTTCGTCGGCCTGGCCCTGGTCGCCATCGTGGGCAATCTGGTCAACGTCGCCATCCTGTGGCGCGCCGCCGGCCGCCTGTTCTTCCGCCCGCGCTTTGCCCCGGCCCTGGCCGGCCTGCGCGGCATCGCCCTGGCGTCCTACCCCCTGATGCTCAACCACCTGCTCCAGACCCTGTTCTTCAAGGTGGACGTGACCCTGCTCCAGCCCCTCCAGGGCGACATCGTCGTAGGCTGGTACTCCACGGCCTACAAGTGGATTGACGCCCTGCTCATCATCCCGGCCTACTTCACCCTCGCCATCTTCCCGCTCATGTCGCGCTACGCGACCGAGGACGGAGGACGGAGGACGGAAGACGGAGGACGGAAGGCGGAAGACCGGCAGAGGGTGGCCGACGGAAGACCGACGACGGAGGACGGTGGACCGACGGCAGACGTACCGCGTCCGTCGTCTGTCCATCGTCCTCCGGCGGCTCCCCGGCCTCCGTCGCCGCGGGCGCGGCCCGACCGCCGGGCGGCGCGGCTGCTGCTCTATATCGCGCTGCCCGTCGCCATGGCGACCACCTTCATGGCCGAGGACCTGGTGCGGCTGCTGGGCGGCGCGGAGTACCTGCCCCACGGCGCGATTGCCCTGCGCATCATGATCTGGTTCCTGCCCTTCAGCTTCGTCAACGGCGTGACGCAGTACGTCCTCGTCGCCGTGGACCAGGCCCGCTGGATCACGCGCAGCTTCGCCCTGGCCTTCAGCTTCAACCTAGTCGCCAATCTTCTGTTCATCCCTCGCTACAGTTACCCCGCCGCCGCCGTCATCACCATCCTGTCCGAACTGGTGCTCATGGTGCCCTTCCTGTGGGCCGTTCACCGCCACGTGGTCCCCCTCAACCCACTGGCCCTGGCCTGGCGGCCCGCCCTGGCCTCGCTGGCCCTGGGCGGGATCATGGCCTGGCTGTGGGGCCGCGCCCCGTGGCCCCTCGTCCTGCTGCTGGCCGCCCTGGCCGACCTGGCCGCCCTCGTCGCCGTCGGCGGGGTCACCCCGGATGACCGCCAACTGGCGCGGCGGCTGCTACCGGGGCGGGTCCAGGCCCAGCCGCAGGCGGTGGAAGGGTAGGCGGGGTGACTCACCGCCAAGGATGATGTCTGGGCCGTGGGCGTCGCCGAGGAGACGACGGGGTACGGGCATGGGAGGACATTGGTGTTTCCCTAAAGGAGTGGGGAGCTATGCTCGAACAGGTGCGTCTCGACCAGTCGGTCCCCAAAGAGGAGTACCGGCGCCGCCTGCCGGAGTTGCAGCAGCGGCTGTATAGCCTCGAACACGCCATGTTCCGCGCCAGGCAGCCTGTCATCGTCGTGTTCGAGGGCTGGGCGG
>CAZFUK010000003.1:0-4949 GCA_964522005.1 uncultured Anaerolineales bacterium
GGCCTGGCCGTTGGCATAGCGGCGGAGGGGGGTCGGAAGGAACACGGTAGCCATAAGACACCTCTTCAGTCAGTAGTCGGTAGTCAGTAGTCAGTAGTCGGTAGTCGGTAGTCGGTAGTCGGTGGTGGGTGGTCGGCCTACTGACTACTGAGTACTGGCTACTGATTACTGTCTACTGCCAAACAAAAAGCCTCATCGGCAGGCGCCCGCGCGTGGTGCGCAGGCCGCAGGCGATGAGGTAAACCGCTGTCAGGCGGGACCGCAGGCAGACCGAGTCTTGCCGGGCGGTGTGTCGGAGAAAGGGAGACCGTGTTGCTTCCAGACAGGCGGAGCCGTGAGTCGGCCCACGCTCATCGCTGGGACACCCATACAACGCGGGGTTCAGTCGTCTAGCCTGTGCTCCACTCCGTGAGCGTCTTCGCCCTCAGAGTCGCAGGCCGTTCGTCTGCCCCGCTAGCGACAGATGCACTGCAACACGAAAAACCGCATAGCTCTCCCAAAATCGTTTAGATATGAAGTATTCTACAAAGAAAGACCGAGTTTGTCAAGTGGATTTTGAGGCCCTATTCATCGAACAGATAGGTGCTCTCGGCATAGTAGCGCACCGACTTGGTCGCCAGCTTCTCGCGTTCCCAGGCCGTCAGCCAGTCGTTTTTCGCTTCGAGCGGTCGAGGCTCGGTCAGGACACCGAGCGGCAGATTGACGCGCAGCGCGCGGCCGGGGATGATGTGGCGGGTGATGCCGGTCGGGACTTTGGCCTGGTCGCGGGCCAGGGCCAGGATGTCGGCCCGGGTGAAGGCCGGGTACACGATGAGGGCGGCCACATTGTCGTACATGGCCGTCAGCGCGAACATGCTGTCAATCCGTACGCGGTGGATGTTGGCGAGGCCCCGGTAGACATTGGAGATGTCCACCAGGATGCGCGCGCCGTCCTGGAGCGAGCCGGGGCTGGCAATCGTGTAGACCTGACCGTCCGGGCAAACGAGGTAGGCCAGGCTGCGGCGGTTTGCCAGGTCTTCGCGCGCCGTGTCGAGGTCGGTGGGGAGCAGGCGGACGCCGCGCACGCCGCGCACCGCCCGGAACAGATGGTCGCGGGGAATGCCGGTGACCAGGTGATACCACGTGTCTAGCTCGACGCGGTCATAGTCCACCACCTGGACCAGGGCGTGGGGAACCCCCAGGCGCCAGAGGCCAGAGACGCGGTTAGCGCCGTCGAGGACGACATAGCGTTCGGCGTCCAGCGGCGTGACGATGGGCGGGTTCTTGATCAGGCCATCCTCGCGTAGGCGGACCGTCAGGCGTTCGATGCGTTGGGGGTCGGCGTCCTCGTGTAACACCAGGCTCTCTGAACGGACTATACTGAGGACGGGCATTTCTTGGGCTGACATAACAAGCGATTCCTTGGCTAACAGGAGGTAGGTATGGAGACTGAGGCGCTGCGCGTCGTTCAAACCATCTATGAGGCGGGCGCTCGCGGCGATGTAGCCACCGCGCTGGCCCAATATAGTCCGGCGTGTGCCGTCCACGAGCCGGACTCGCTGCCGTTCGGCGGCCTGTGGCAGGGGCCGGCCGGCATCGGGCAGGTGCTGGGTATCGTCTTCCAGGTCTTTGACAGGTTCGAGCCGCGCCCGCAGGCGTTCATCGCCGACGGCGAGCGGGTGGCGGTCGTGGTGGACCTGACCGTGCGGACCCGAAGCACGGGCCAGGAGCTAAGCATGCCGCTGCTGGAACTGTACACCGTCCGCGACGGCCAGGTGGTTGAGTTCCGCCCGTTCTACTGGGATACGGCCCGCGTGCTGGCCGCCCTGGCCTAATCCTTAACTGGCCTTGAGTTCCCTGGCTAACCGAGCGCGGAGGCCAATGACCGTCAAGCCGACCACTTCGTTCCTGGCTTCGTCGTAGCGTACCACGACCCCATCGCCAATGTCCAAACCGAGCGCGGGACGAGGCGCGCCAATGGAGAGGTAGAGTACATCGGCTTCGTCGTCATAGTCCCAGCTGATGTTGGCAGGCTTGTCTGGTATTCTCATCGGAACCTACCGTATTTGCCCGGCGAGGTAGTCAATCAGGTCAATCTTGGTGATGATGCCGGTGACGGCGCCGTTTTCGAGCACGACGGCGACCTGGCCCTGGCTGACCGCCTCGCCCAGCACGTCGAGCGGTGTGTCAGGGCCGACGACGGTGATGTCCGTCGAGACGAGCGCCTCGATGGTCTCGTCGGGCGTGTGCTGGTGGCGCGCGAAGAGCATGTGGTTGAGCAGGTCGCGCTCGCTGATGAGGCCGACCAGGCCCCCGTCGCGCATGACGGGCAACTGCGAGATGTTGTGCTCCTTCATCACGTCAATCACGTCGGTCATGCGGTCGCTGGCCTGGGCCGTCAGGACCGCCGCCCCCTGCCGCGTGTCCATCAGGTTCGCCACCTGCCCGCCAAACCAGGGCGACTGGAGGAAGCCGTTCTCGCGCATCCAGTCGTCGTTGAAGACCTTGCTCAGGTAGCGGCTGCCCGAGTCGGGCAGGACGACGACGACGACGGCCTCTGGCCCCAGCTTCTCCTGCTGGATGTACTTGATGGCCCCCGCCACCGCCGCCCCACACGACCCGCCGCAGAAGATACCCTCCTCGCGCACCAGCCGCCGCGTCATCAGGAAGCACTCCTGGTCCGTCACCTTGACCATGTCATCAATCACGTCGAAGTGCGTCGTCGTCGGCAGGAAGTCCTCGCCGATGCCCTCGACTTTATAGCTGTGCGCCTCGGTCATCTGGCCGGTCTTGAAGTAGTCATACAGGAGCGAGCCGACCGGGTCCACGGCGACGATCTTGATGTCGGGGTTGCGCTCCTTGAGATAGCGGCCCGTGCCCGAAATGGTGCCGCCCGTGCCCGTGGCGACGACGAGATGGGTGACCCGTCCGCCGGTCTGCTCCCAGATTTCTGGCCCGGTGGTGTGGTAGTGGGTCAGCGGGTTGACCTGGTTGTGGTACTGGTTCGCCAGGATAGCGTTGGGCGTCTCCTCCGACAGCCGGCGCGAGACGCTGTAGTAGGAGCGCGGGTCGTCGGGTTCGACGGCGGTGGGCGTGATGACGACCCGCGCGCCGAACGCCCGCAGCAGCCGAATCTTCTCGTCGCTCATCTTGTCCGGCATGACGAAGACGGTCTTGTAGCCTTTGATGGCCGCCGCGATGGCAAGACCGACGCCGGTGTTGCCTGACGTGCCTTCGACCACCGTGCCGCCCGGCTTGAGCCGGCCGGTCTGCTCGGCATCTTCGATCATGCTGATGCCGATGCGGTCCTTGACCGAGCCGCCGGGGTTGAAGAACTCGCACTTGGCGAGGAGGTGGCAGGGCAGCCCGCGCGCCACTTTATTGAGCTTGACAATGGGCGTCCAGCCAATCGTTTCCAGGATGCTCGGCCGCACCCCCGGCATCCCATCCACCCCACCCGTCGCGCCGTTCACATTCACCGTCTCAGAGCGTCGTTGCTCGGTCATGTCTTACTCCTTTGGCTTGTTCACTGTCACGAGTCGCAAGTCCAGGATGTCGTCGCCCAGCGGTCGGCTTGTTACGCCGTTCCACAGCGATACCTGGCGCCCGTTGAGATAGCTGGGGTGGTAGAAGAGGCCGGCCGGTCCCCATAGTCTGGGCGACGCCTCAGTCTCGGGTAGGTCGCCCAGGCGCTGGCCGTCACGGTCGAAAATGGCCCGCCCGACTGCGAGGCGCTGCGCGTCCGGCGACCAGACCAGCCCGCCCACCATCCCATTCGCCTCGACATGGACGAGCAGCCGGTCCTCGGCGTCGTGGCGGACGTAGACATCGGTGGCGGAGCCCGTCCAGACGAAATAGGCCACGCCGGTCTCGCCGTTGGGCGCCCAGGCGGCCGCGCTCCAGGGGCGCTGCGACACCTGGTTTAGCTTCCCCTCGTCCACATTATACACCCACGTACCTGGCTGCGCGCCGGGGCCGAGGCAGACGCCTGCATTGTCGGCGCCGCCAACCTGGGGCGAACAGGTGATGAGCAGGCGCTTGCGCTCGCGGTTGAGGAGGACATTATCCATCGGGAAGGTGGCGACTATCCTCTCCGTGCCGTCCGTCTTCGTCAACCTCAAGCCCGGACGTGGGCCACCTTTGACCCACCACACCAGCGTGTCCGCCGTCAGCCAGCCGGCGCTGGCGAAGTAGCCCACGCTGGCCCCGTCCGCCCCGCCCAGCTTGTCCTCCCGCACCAGGGGGCGGGGCGGGGCTGCGCCGTCCGCGTGGACGATCCAGAGGCCATGCCGCAACGAGGTGAGGGTGTCGCGGGCGTCGTCCTCGGTGTAGATAAGCCACTCGCCGTCCGGCGACCACTCACCGATGTACTTGGCGAGTGGCCCCTCGCTCAGCCGCCGCAGTGCCCCGGTCGCTACGTCCACAACGTATACCTGCGTCTCGCCTTCGTGCGCCGATACCACGGCGACCCTTCGCCCGTCGGGTGACCATACGGGATGCCCCCCGCCGACGACCGCCGCTGGCGTCTTGTAGTCACTGACCCCTGGTTGGACCATCCCCAGGTCCGGACGTAGCATGTCCAGTAGCTTGCGCCGCTCCCCCTGCGTTGTCACGAGCCAGAGCGAGGCCGACCAGGTGGAAGCTATCCCTGGGCCGAGTTCGACCAGGACCAGGGCTACGTTACCTCCGTCAGGCGAGGGCGCCCAGCGAGCGTTCGACCAGGGAGGGGAAGGCGGCGTGCCCGGCGGGTAGGCTGTGCTTGACGGGGCAGGGTATGGTAGTGTCGCTGTCGGCATGGAGGGGAGGGGGGGGTAGGGTACAGCGAATAGCTGCCGCCCTTGGTTCCCATCGGGCGCAGCCGCCCAGATGCTGCCGTCGCTTCGCTGGAAGAACAGCACCACGCCAGGGGGGAGCGGGTTAGGTGTCGGGCTGGCGCTGGGTGTTGCGGTGGGGCGGGGCGTCTCTGTGGG
>CAZFUK010000003.1:5049-26006 GCA_964522005.1 uncultured Anaerolineales bacterium
CAGAGGACAAGCATACCTAAATTCTAGCACGGAATGGCAAGCGGCTGGAAACCCGCGTTTTGCTGATTGACCCTGGTTCGCCACACCGTATAATTGAGTAGCGTCGACTGGATTTACGGGGAGAATGGGTGAGGAGGATGACTATGCAGACGATTGGCGTCCGTGAACTGCACACCCACACGGCTGAGGTGCTACGGCAGGTGCGCGAAGACGGGGTCGAGTATGTGATTACGGACGAGGGTGCGCCGGTGGCGCGTCTCATGCCGATTGCTCACGAGGCGGTGGCGATGGCTCAGCAGAGCGCGGCAAGCGCCTGGGAGGCCTTCGACCAACTGATGCAGGAGTTACGTAGTCAATGGTCTGACCCGCGTAGCACTCAAGAAATCATGGACGAAGAACGAGGCGATTAAGCCGTGTTGACAATTGACGCCAGTGTCTACATCAATGCTCAAAACCCCAGTGAACCTGGCTCGGCCGACAGTCTTAATTTTCTGAACTTTGTGCATCGGCAGGGCGTGCCGGTCTATAGCCCAATGCTCCTGTCAGTCGAGGTCGCAGCAACGACGGCTCGGGTGTTCAATAATACGGCACAGGGCATTGCCTTCGCTCAACGGCTCCGTCTTTTCCCGTCCTACATCTGGGTTGCGCTTGATGAGACCTTAGCGACCGAGGCTGAACAGCTAGCAGCCTCAGTGCGCCTCAGAGGGATGGACGCAATCTATGGCGCTGTTGGTCGGCGGTATAAGACCGTACTGGTGACGCGAGACATGCAACAGAGCCAACGTCTAGCCTTGCTACTCCCCGTGCGTGATCCTGGTCTCGCTTTACAAAACATTCAGGTAAGTGGGCGACCTTAAATGACTACGAAACATTTCGAGAAGACCAATGCCATGCGGGCGCTGGAGCAGCGCAAAATCGCCTATGAGGCGGTGGTCTACGGCGATGCCGAGACGTTCCACACGGCGACCGAAGTGGCCGAGATGCTGGGCCAGCCCGTCGAAGCCGTCTACAAGACGCTGGTCGTGCTGCGTGACAAGGGCAAGCCGCTGCTGGTCATGATTGCCGCCGACCGCGAAGTGGACCTGCGACTGCTGGCGAAGGAACTGGGCGAGAAGAAGCTCCAGATGGCGACGCTGAGAGAGGCCGAGAAGCTGACGGGCCTCCAGGTGGGCGGCATCTCGGCGCTGGCGCTGCTCAACAAGGGCTTCGACGTCCTGCTCGACGCCCCCGCCTTCCAGCAGACCAACTTGTATGTCAGCGCCGGGCGGCGGGGGATGCAGATCAAGCTGGCGGTGGGCGACCTGATCAAGGTGACGGGCGCGAAAGCGGTCCACGCGACAGAATAACGCTCCGGCAATTGATTGCTCCTATTTTTCGGTGGGCGTCCGGGCTATTGACAGGGCCACGGAAGGCGGGTAGAATGGGGACAGAACAAACGTTCTGGAGGGGCTAGCCAAGGAGCAGCGATGCAGGAGATGACGTTACAGGATATGCTGGAGTTAGCCTTGCGCCGCGTCACCGAGACGCCGGCCTTCCAGGAACTGGCGAAGATCTGCCCCTACTCGGAACTGTCCTTCCAGATCCACGCGGGCCGCTATGCGCGGGGCGAGTTGCGAATCAAGGGGCGCGGGAGCCAGGAGGAGAAGACGTGAGGCCGAAACCCTGACAGGGTTTGAGAACCTGTCAGGGTTTTCGTCTAGGGGGGCGGCATCACGCGGGCGCGAGGGCCAGGACGCGGACGGGGCTGCCGCTGCCGTCTACAATCTTGAGCGGGGCGGCGATGACGAGCGCGCCGGTAGGCGGCAGGCGGTCCAGGTTGCACAGGCTCGCCAGGCCGTACTTGCCCGCGCCGTGCATCAGGGTGTGGCACGGGAAGGGTGGGTTGAAGCGGCCGGCCTGGCCCGCGTCGGTGCCGACGGTCTCGACGCCGAAGCCCAGGATGTCGCGGCTGACCAGCAGTTCGACCGCGCTCAGGTGGGGGCCGGGGGTATGGGGGCCGTCGGGGCCGACGTTGAGGAACTCCTCGGCGCTCTGGCGCTTGCTCCAGTCAGAGCGCAGCAGGACCCAGGCGCCGGCCGGGATAGGGCCGTGCTCGGCTTCCCAGGCCAGAATGTGCTCCGGCCTGAGCAGGAAGTCGGGGTCGGCGGCGGCCTCGCGGCTGATGTCAATGACGCAGGCCGGGCCGACCAGGCGGCGCGCCGGGATGGTGTCCAGGGTGTTGTCGGGCAGGTCCTTGCCCGTGATCCAGTGGACTGGCGCGTCGAAGTGGGTGCCGGTGTGCTCGCCCAGGTGGATGGTGCTCCAGTACCAGGCGGGGCCTTTGTCGTCGTAGCGGGAGATGACTTCGCTGGAGAAGCCGGGCGAGGGCGCGAAGACCGGCGGGAGGCCGATGACGGGCGTCTGCGGGCCGAGCGGCTGCGTCAGGTCAACCACGGTCACCTGCCCACTGGCGAGGGCGTCGGTGAGTTGGGCGAGGATGGGGGTCATGAGGCTCCTTTACCCTTCATGTCTCGGAGGTGGCGGCGGAACTGGAAGCGGTTTTCGAGCAGCGGCAGGTCGGTGACAAAGGCTCTAGGGCCGACGGCCTCGACCTTGGCGACCAGGGTGGTCAGCTTGTCGGCGGCCAGGGCGGCCTCGAAGGCGGGCACAAACTCGTCCAGGGTGTGAACCGTGGCCGTGCGGGGGATGCCTGCGGCGTGGGCGATGCCGGCCAGGTCGCTGCCGGTCGAGGTGGCGGTGGGGAAGCCACCCACGGACAGCAGGCTCTCGTTGTCGAACACCACGTGGACGAGGTTGGGCGGGCGGTAGCGCGCCAGCGTGGTCAGCCCGCCCAGGTTCATGAGCACCGAGCCGTCGCCGTCGAAGACGACGACCTTGAGTTCGGGGCGGGTGAGGGCGATGCCCAGGCCCAGGGACGAGGCGAGGCCCATGGCGTGCTGGAGGTAAAAGAAGTTGGGCCGGTGGCCGAGGGACTGGAGTTCGGCGGCGACCGCGCCCATGATGGTCACGACGACGCAGTCTTCGAGCTGGGGGTAGACGGCCCGCAGGGCGTCGAGGCGCAGCACTAGTCCTCCCACATCAGGTCGCGGCACAGTAGCACGGCGACGGGCTTATTGGATGACTCGGCCAGGGTGAGGGCTTTGTGGACCCGCCGCGCCACGTGGTCCGGCTCCTCTAGCCGCAGGTAGGGGATACGCAGCGCCTGGAGCAGGTGCTCGGTGACGCTGCCGCCCTCGGTCTGCCAGGGGTCGCGCTCGCCAAACTCACCGCGATAGCTGATGAACATGACGAGGGGGATGCGGTACAGCCAGGCCAGGGAGACGATGCCGTTGATGCTCTGCAGGAAGCCGTGGTTCTGCATGAGCATGACGGAGCGGGCGCCGGCCAGGTGGGCGCCGGCCGAGATGCCGACGCCTTCCTCCTCCTTCGCCAGCCGCACCAGGGTCATGGCCGGGTCGTCCTCGGCCATGCGGATGAGGTGGACCAGCCAGGTCTCCGGCAGGGCGGATACCAGGCGCACGTCGTTGGCTTTGAGCGCGTCGTAGATAACGCGGGAACTGGTCAGGGAGACGGGCATACGGGGTCTCCGGGTGGTAGGTGATGTGTAAAGCGTGAAGCGTGATGCGTGAAGCGTGATGCGTGATGCGCGGGTGCTATTTGATGTCGGCGGGGTTGGGCCAGGGCAGGTCGGCGCGGCTGGGGTCGGAGGTGCGCGCGGCTTGAATCAGGTCGCCAATCCGCCGCCGGTTCTTGCAGTACTGGATGAGCGAGAGCACCTTGACCTTCTTGACGCCGCCTTCCAGGTCATCGAAGGGGATCTGGAGGTCATCACAGAGCAACTGGAGATCGGACAGCTGGAAGTAGTCAATCAGGAGTTCGCGCAGGCGGACGTGGGGCGCCAGTTGGGAGTACTTGTCATCGGTCGGCACGGCGGAGCCTCCTGAGGTGGTGACCTGGGTGGCTGGGGTGGGGGACGTGGTGGTCGGGGTAGACGGAGTCACTGAAGCCACCGGGGTCTGGCTGCCGGCCGGGCCGGCCGGGACGTCGAAGATGTAGCCGTCCGAGGCGCGCATGTAGAGCACCGGTGTGCCCCACTCGCGGTCGTTGGCCTGCTCCTGGATGGCGAAGCGGGCGTTGGTCATGGCCGCGTCGAGGGCGAGGCCGCGCGTCACGCCCCGGTAGAACTCGCCCGCGAAGGCGATGGCCGCTCGGTCGCTTATCGAGAACTGCATGGCCACCACGGCCGGAATGTTCTGGAGCATGAGTGTCTGCGCTGTGCCGGCGAAGGGGTCGGTTTCGCCGCTGCGGCCGCCTTCACAGGCGTTGAGGACCACCAGGCGGAGCGACGGGCTGTTGTGGAGGTACTGGCCGACGGTTTGAGCGAGGGCCGGGCGTTTGGCCTTGAAATCATCTTCCAGCAGCAGCAGGCCGTCCTGCTGAGCTTTGTCGAAGCCGCCGTGGCCGATGAAGTGGAAGACATGGTAGGCCTGGGCGTCTAGCTGCTCGCGCAGCGCGCCGAGCGTGGCCTTGGGGAGGCGGTCCACCACGACCTGCCCGGCCTGTTCCAGGGGCTGGAGGGCTTGCTTCAGGTTGGCCCACTCGCGTTCGACATCCAACTGCGGAGCATCCTTGGGGCCTGCGAGCATGACCAGGATACGCAAGGGGGGCGCCGTCTTCAGGGTCGGGATGCGCTCCGCCAGGTCCAGGTAGCGCACGATGGATGTCTCTTTGGCGAGTGCCAGATAGCGGCGGTGGTCGGCGTTGTAGAGGTATTCCCAGGGCAGGTTGAGGAGGTCAGGCGCGCGGTTGAGGCGCAGGCGGATGCGGAGGCGCTGCCCTGCCGTGGCCGCGCCGTCCTGGCAGCGGGCGAGGAACGTCTCCAGCCGGCCGGTGAAGACCGCGCTGTACAGTCGGCGGCCAAACTCTTCCAGGGACAGGGTCGGCGTCGCCGGCTCGGCCGCGTCAAAGTCGCGCGTCTGGCCCAGACCGCCGAAAAACGTCTTCAGGTCGCCAGGCGTGAACGGCAGGCTGATATCGGCCTCATCTTCGCCCAACAGCGGCGGACACTGCACCCGAACGTGATACTGGCCGGTGGCGGGTTCGATCTGCACGTCCAGATTTTGGTACGCGATGTCGGCCATAGCACCTCGCTGACTTCTGCCCAAGTAGGCGAGCATTATAGCAGCATCGCCGCGCCCGCGTCAAAGGCCGGCCGCCTACCCCCGCGCGGATTTGCGCGTCAGCGTGGGGATCTCGCTCAGTGGGCGGAAGCGCAGCGCCGACCAGACGTCGTCCAGGGCGATCTGGGTCACCGGCTCCCAACCCGCCGTCCGTACCGTCTCCCAGCCTCGGTCGCGGGTCATGTCGGACTTGACGCCCGAACTGAGCTTGGGGTAGGCGAGCCAGACGACCCCACCTGGTTTGACAGCCGCCTGGACAGTGGACCACTCGGCGTCAATCACGGCCTTGTGAGCCACGAATAGTTGGACCAGGTCGTAGATGCCGTCAGGCTGGGTGGACACGGTCGTGCCGTCGGGCGGCGGGTCGAGCCGGGCGAGGTAGCCGTCCGGCGCATGGAGGACCAGGACGCGCTGGCCCGGTTTGACCAGGAGTTTCTTGAGTAGAGCGGCGTCAGCCATGCTGGAGTTCTCCAATAAGCAGTGACTTGCGCAGCAGCCAGCAGGTCCGGCCCTCGCGGTCGCGGCGCTCGCCGTAGACGCTGTAGCCGTGGCGTTCCCAGAAGGCGCGGGCGCGGGGACTACCTTCGAGGACGCACAGGTGGACTTCCGGCCAGCCTTCGTGGGCCAGGTACACTTCAATCGCCTCGACGACTTCCGCGCCTAGCCCTCGCCCCTGCCAGGCGCTATCGAGGATGAGCAGGCCCAGCCAGGGATAGGGTTGGCCGGCGTGAGGCGCGACAATGACCGTTGTACCAATCAGGCGGCCGGTCTCGCGTAGACGAACGGCGAGGCAGCGGTTGTAGGCGTGGCCCGTCGCTGTCTCGATATATGTTTTGACATCGGGTAGGTCGAAGGATGCTTTGCCGTCACCCTGCGCCGCCTCCAGATAGTCGGGGTTACTGTTAAAGACGGTGAGCAGGTCATAGGGTGGACTATGCAGGTCCACCGGGTCGAGGACCAGATGCGGCGTTTCTAGATGGATCATGGATAATATCCTGGACGAGGCTAATCGTCTGTTGTGTCGTTGTAAATTGTACGGCGTGCATCCCCAACGACTCGGCCACGCTGACGTTCTCGGCCACATCGTCCACAAAGACCGCCGCGCCCGGGGCGACGGCCAGGCGGGTCAGGGCCAACTGGAAGAAACGCGGGTCCGGTTTCGCCAGCCCCTCCTCGGCCGAGATCATCATCTCGTCCACCACGTCCACCAGGCCAAAGCGCGCCGCCACCCCGGCCCGCGCGTCGTCCCAGCCGTTGCTCAGCAGGGCCGTTTTGAACTGGGGGCGCAGACCCCGCAGGAAGTCGAGTAGCTCGCGGTCGAGATAGCCGCCGTGCCAGAAGGCCTGTTCCAGGCTCGGAGCCTCAGCCTCCGCCAGGCCAAGCCGCTGCCCCACGCGCCGCCATAGCTCGGCGGCGGACAGACGGCCCAGGCTCACGCCGTGCTCGGCGTCGAGGCCCAGGACGAGTTCCGCCAGCCCGCCCTCGGCCAGACCCAGCCGCCTCTCCCAGGCCCACTGCCGACTCCCATCGCCGCCCCGAATGAGGACGCCGCCAATGTCGAAGATGACGGCCCGAATCATCTAGGCCTCGGCGCTTGACGGCTGCGGGGCGGCCTGCGTCAAGAAGTCGAGGACGAGCTGGCTGAAGCGGACGGCGTACTCGTCGTGGGGCAGCAGGCCGCAGCGGTCGAAGACTTCCAGGCGGGTGTCGGGTTTCAAGGCGCTGAACGCTGCCGCCGTCTCCACGGGCGTGGAGGTCGCCTCGCGGCCCCAGACGATCAGCGTCGGGTGGGGCAGGCTTTCCCAGGCGCGGCGGATGGGCAGGTTGAGCAGTCCGCCGATGAACGAGGCCGGGGCGTAGCGCGCCCCTGGCTGGTGGCTGGTGGCGAAGTAGGCGCTGACGACGTCGGGCGTGACCTCGGCCGGATCGTAGTAGCCCTGGCGGCGCAGGAAAAACGCCAGACTGGGGCGCGTGACGAGCAGGTTGAACAGAGCTTCGCCCAATAGCGGGGTCATCAGCAGGTCACGCAGGCCCCGCTGGGCCGGGCCCGGCTGGCGAATCAGCTTCTCGATGCCCGTGGGCGCGATGAGGACGAGGCGGCGGTAGCGGTCGGGGTGGGCAGCGGCATGCTGAACGGCATACGCCGAGGCCAGCGAACTAGCGACGACATGGGCCGGCGCCTTGACCACGTCGGCCAGGAAGCCGTCGAGCAGGCTCACGTAGAGGTCGGCGGTGTAGCGCAGCTTGGGGCGGTCGGACAGCCCGAAGCCGAGCCAGTCAAGGGCGTAGACCTGGAAACGCGCGGCCAGCGGCGCGACAATCCGACGCATCTCGTAGGACGACGCCCCCGCGTTGAAGCCGTGGAGCAGGACAAGGGGTTCCCCTTGCCCCACCGTCTTGTAGAACAGCTTGCCGTGGGGCGAGGTCCAGTAGCCGGTCTGGCCGGGCAACTCGCTCATCAGCGGCCCCGCCTGTAGGGTTTGACCCAGGTTAAAGAGCGCCAGGCCGGCGGTCGCGGTAAGCGCCTGACGCACCCGGCGCATGACGTGTGGCATAGGGTCCTCTACTCTGTCGCCCGTGACAGCACGATCGCCTCTTCGGGCGACAGTCGGCGGAGACGGGGCGTATTCTTCAGCGCGGTCAGTGAGCCGGCGCCCACCAGGAACATGGCGATGCGCAGCTCGTGGGCGATCTCCTCGGCGGTCTGGACGGCGGCCTCGGCGGAGACGGCGGCGGCTTTGAGGAAGGGCGAGGCCAGGCCAAACAGGTCGGCCCCCAGCGCGATGGCCTTCGCGCCGTCCACGCCGCTGCGCACACCGCCACTGGCGACCAGGGGAACGTCAGGCGCCGCCTCCCGCACCATCCGCAGCGACTCGGCGGTGGGGATGCCCCAGTCCGCGAAGCGGCGGGCGATGCGGCGCAGGCGCTCGTCGGGCGTCAGGTGGCGTTCGACCTCGCTCCACGACGTGCCGCCCGCCCCCGCCACGTCCAGGGCCGCGACCCCCCGCTCCAGTAGGGCGCTCGCCACTTCCCCCGACAGCCCCCAGCCGACTTCCTTGGCAATGACCGGCACGTCCAGCCGCCGCGCCACGTCACCGATCTTGTCCAGCAGCCCTTGCCAATTGGTATTGCCGCCGTACTGGAGTGCTTCTTGTAGTGGATTTAGATGGACAATTAGTCCATCCGCCTTGACCATGTCTACCGCGCGGCGGGCCTGGTCCAGGCCGTAGCCGTAGTTGAATTGGACGGCGCCCAGGTTGCCGAAGATGACGGCGTGGGGGGCGCGCTCGCGAGCGACGGCGAAGGTGGCGACCGTCTCCGGGTGTTCGATGCCCGCTCGCTGGCTGCCCAGGCCCATGGCGATGCCCGCCGCCTCGGCGGCTTCGGCCAGGTTGGCATTGATCAGGCCAGCGCGTTCGGTGCCGCCTGTCATGGACGAGATGAGCAGCGGCAGGCGCAGGCGGTGGCCGAGGAAGCTTGTGGTCAGGTCCACCTGCTCCAGGTCGAGTTCGGGCAGCGCCTGGTGGACAAAGGCGTAGCGTTCAAAGCCGGTGGTCAGGCGGGGGAACTGGACATTCTCTTCCAGGTTGACACGGATATGATCGAGTTTGCGTTGCGAGTGCATAGAGCCTACTTGAAGGGTCAAACTTCGGAACTCAGGACGAAAAAGGCGTAACCTCCCCTGCCACGTGGGGTTAATCTATGCGATGTTGACTGGCTCAATAGTAGCCCGCCGGGGCGGTTGTGTCAACTAGGTACGCCAAACGTTGACAGCCCTGCCTGCCCCAAGTATACTTGCCCGCATCAGCATTTCATACCACAAGCACGGGGGTTTGCGACATGGACGACCAGGTCTTTGACAAAGTTCGCGATATTATTGTGGATCAACTCGGCGTGTCCGCCGACGAGGTCGTGCCCGAGGCTCGCTTCCGCGAGGACCTCAAGGCCGACTCGCTCGACCTTGTCGAGTTGATTATGCGCTTCGAGGAAGAATTCGGCGGTGAAATCTCCGACAAGGACGCGGAGGGCATCACTACCGTCGGGCACGCGGTCAGCTACCTGAAACAACACTCGGCCGCGTAGTCGCGGTTCCCGAACCAGATGCGCCGGGTGACGGCCGCCGTCACTCTAAGAACGCCAGGTCGGAAGCGACCTGGGCGATGCCAAGAACCTTTTCGAGTGTCATGCTGAGCGAAGCGAAGCATCTCGCCTTACGAGAAGCGAGACCCTTCACTTCGTTTCCTCCATTCGGAGGACTTCGCAGGGTGACAGCCGAGAAGTTGTGAGCAGCGAAGCGGAGCGTCTCGCTTGACATGAAGTGAGATGCTTCGCTTCGCTACTCCTAACGTTCGAGTGCCTGCCCTCCTGATTCGACCCCACCCTTCTGTGCGCCTCGCCTCCCATCGGCCTTACCCCTGCCCCATACTTCGAGTTTTCCCCCGACTCCGCTATACTATGAGCAGTTCACCCTGGAGCGTGTTATGCCCGCCCTCAGTGGCATCATTCTATCTGGCGGCCAGAGCCGACGCATGGGCCAGGACAAGGCCTTCCTGGAGCTAGGCGGCCGGCGGCTGATTGACCGCGTCGCCGACGCCCTCGGCCAGGTCTGCGACGACCTGGTCGTGGTCGCCAACGACGTCGAGCGCTACCGTGGGCAGGGCTGGCGCGTCTTCCCCGACGCCTTTCCCGGCGCCGGCTCGCTGGGTGGGCTGTACACCGGCCTCCAGGCGGCCCACCATCCCTACGTGGTCACCGTCGCCTGTGATATGCCCTTCCTCAACGTGGCCCTGCTGCGCTATCTGGCCGACGCCGCCCAGGGTTGGGACGCCGCCATTCCCCGCGCTCACATCGCGGGGATGACGGGACGCGGGAGTCGGCGCGACGGCTCGCCTACCGCTAAGGATGTGGATTTGCAGCCCCTCCACGCCGTCTACCACCGCCGCGTCGCCCGCCACATCCGTGCCCGCATCGCGGCCGGCGACCTGCGCATGATTGGCTTCCTGCCCGCCATCCGCGCCCGCTATGTCAGCGCGGAGGAGGTCCGGCGCCTGGACCCGCAGGGGCTATCGTTCTTTAACGCCAACACCCCCGAAGAGTGGCAGGCCGTGGTGGAGCGCCTGAATGGCTGAGCCGACGCTGCCGTGGCGCTACACTCAGTACACCGACGAGGGCCGCGTTGAGGTGGTGGACGGCGCGGTGATCAACGAGACGCGCTGGCGGCTCTACGTCAACCGGCGGCACCTGGTCAGCTTCATGTGCACGCCCAGGGACCTGCACTATCTCGCGCTGGGCTTCCTCCAGTCCGAGGGGCTGATTCAGGCGCTGGACGAGGTCGTCTCCCTCAAGGTCTACGAGGACGAGCACCGCGTCTACTGGTACATGCCCAGCCTGGGGTTGAACGGACTGCTGACGCTGCAAGTGTGCGAGGAGTCGGTGGGGGCGATAGACGCGCGGCTCAGCCACCCACTGCCCGACACGCTCGGCCCCCAGGTGTTGACGAGCGGCTGCGGCGGCGGAGTGACCTTCCATGACCTGGAGGGCGCGGGCGAGCCGCTGGCCTCGACGCTGACCGTCAGCCCGGCCCAACTCATGGGCCTGGTGAGGCAGCTCAACGAGCAGGCCCAGTTGTACCGCGACGTGCGCGGCGTCCACACCAGCGCGCTGGCCGACCCGGACCGACTGCTGGTCGTGGCGGAGGATGTGGGCCGCCACAACACGCTGGACAAGATTCGCGGCGCCTGCCTGCTCCAGGGGCTAGCCACCCGCGACCGGATTATCCTGACCACGGGGCGCATCTCGTCCGAGATGATCACCAAGGCGGTGCGGCTGGGCGTGCCCATTGTCGTCTCCCGCACCTCGCCCACGGCGCTGTCGGTCCGCCTGGCCCAGGCGTGGAATATTACGCTGGTCGGCTACGCGCGGGGGCGGCGGCTGAGCGTCTACACCGGGGCGGAACGCGTCGTGGCGGAGCCAACCGGCCTCCCCCAGGTGATTGAACCTGTGAGTAAGGCAAGCGACACTCAATCATCAATCATCAATCATTCGTCATAAGCAATAAGGAAATACGGAATGCGCCATGTGGTCTGGGTCGTGGTCGTTGTGTTGGGGGTCGCGCTGGCGGGCTGCCGCGTCGAGCCGGGTTCGACGCAGGCCATCGCCAGCCGGTCGTATGGGGCGGCGTTATACACCGAACGCTGCGAGGTGTGTCACGGGGCACAGGGCGAGGGCCTGGGCAAGGTCGGCAACGCCATCGGCAATCCAGAGTTCCTGGCGACGGCGTCCGACGAGTTCCTGGAGACGGCTATTGCCCAGGGGCGGCCGGGCACGACAATGGTGCCGTGGGCCGAGAACGGCCTGAATACCTATCAGATTCGCTCGCTGGTGCGCTTTATGCGCGCGTGGCAGAAGACGCCGAGCGTCGGGCTGGACCCGACGAAGGTGGCGCAGGGCGACCGGGCGCGCGGCGAAGGGCTGTACGCCCAGCACTGCGCCTCGTGCCACGGCCCCCAGGGCGACCCCGGCCGCGACCCGAACCTGGTGGGCAACCACCTGAGCAACCCGGTCTTCCTGGCGCAGGCGTCGGACGCCTTCCTGATCTACGCCACGGCCTATGGGCGGACGGGTACGACGATGCAGGCATTTAGCCAGGAGAAGGGCGGCCCGCTGGACGCCCAGCAGATCGAGGACGTCGTCACCTACATCCGCTCGTTGCAGAAGTAGAGGCTAGGACAAGCACGGGGCGGACTCTCGATAGAGGTCCGCCCCGTGCCATGCCCACCACTCTCCTTTCGCCAGCCTATACTGTCCCTTGGACCGCCTGATCTATCCCCTCGCGCAAACGCCCGACAAACGCGGCCACTTCGGACGGTGGGTCCTGGGCCTGGTCGGCTACCTTCACCACCGCGCTGCCCACGATGACGCCATCGGCGATGCGCGCCACGCGGCCCGCCTGGACCGGGTCGCCAATCCCAAACCCCACGGCCAGCGGCAGGCTCGTCTGAGCGCGCACCCGCTCGACAAAGCGTTCCAGGTCCGGCGGCAAGCTGTCGCGCGCGCCGGTCACGCCGACCAGGGAGACGAGGTAGAGGAAGCCGCTGGCCTGCCGGCACACCAGGCGGACCCGCGCGTCGGTACTCGTCGGCGCGAGCAGGAATACCAGGTCCACGCCATGCGCCCGCGCCGCCTGAGCGATGTCGTCGGCCTCTTCCGGCGGCAGGTCGGGCACGATAAGGCCGTCCACCCCGGCGTCGGCGGCCTGGCCGCAGAAGCGGTCCAGCCCACGCTGGAACATCGGGTTGTAGTAGCCCATGAAGGTGAACGGCGCCTGCACCCCGCGTTCCCGCAAGGCGCGTGCCTGGGCCAGACACAGGTCCAGCGACGCCCCCTGGTCCAGCGCGCGCTGGGTCGCCGCCTGGATGGTCGCCCCGTCGGCCAGCGGGTCCGAGAAGGGCACGCCTAGCTCGAACAGGTCCGCCCCGGCCACCTCGGCGCGGGGGACCATGTCGAGCACGGCGTCCGGCGTCGGGTGGCCGATGCACAGGTAGGGCATGAGCGCGACGCGGCGTTGGGCGCGCAGCCGCTCAAAAGTCGTCGTCAGGCGTGACATCTACTTTTTCTCCGTCGGATAGCCCGCCGTCGTCCAGGCGCGGTAGCCACCCAACAGGGCCTTGACATTCTGATAGCCACGGTCGAGGAGTTGTCGCGCCGCACCGGCGCTTGTTTCCTCGTTCGGTCAGGTACAGTAGGCGATGACCTCGGCATCGCGGGGAATCTCGTTGAAGCGGGTGGGAATCTCCGGCAGCGGGATGTTCAGGGCGCCGGGGATGTGGGCGTCGGCATACTCCTGGGCCGAGCGCGTGTCGAGGAAGACCACGCCGGGCTGCTGGAAGCGGGCGCGGGCGTCGGCCAGGCCGACGCGGGCCACTTCGGGGTTCGGCGCGCTCGGGTTATCGGTGGCCGTGGACGACGCGCCGGGTTGGCGGGTGAGGACGAGGGCGACGAGGATGACGGCGGCGACGGCGACGGTCCCAATCGTCACCCATAGAGTCGTTCGATCCTGACGGGGTTTCTCGCGTGCTCTCTGGCGCATCTGGGCGCGTTTGGACATAGGGTCTCTCCATCCTAGCGTAGGCTGTGAAGCGGGTAGTGGGTAGCGTAGTGCGTGAGGCTAGCGCAGGTCAATGACGTGCTCGATGGCGGGGCCGGTCGAGGCCAGCGCGACAGGCAGACCGAGCGCGGCTTCGAGTTGGTCCATGAACTGGCGGGCCTCAGGGGGCAGTTGGGCGCGCCGCTGCACGCCCTGCGCCCGGCCGACGCGCTTGTCCAGGCCGGTCAGGGCGAGGGCGGTCGCCCCGTTGGCGATGACGGCTTGCCGCGCCAGGTCCAGGTCAAAATTCTCGACTCTTGGCTCGTCCACCAACCCGCTCGCCGCGCCCGGGGCCGGGGGAGCCGGCTCCGAGAGGGCGGGGAAGACAACCACGACGTCGGTGACGTGGGTGGGGCCGAGGCCGACGCGCACACAGCAGGCCTGGGCGGTGGTGTCGCCGTCGGGCGCCGCGCCGTTCGGCCCATAGAGGCTGGAGAGGCCGTAGCCGTGCGCCCCTTCGACCAGGATGGTCTGGCCCCGGCCGGCGGCGGTGTGGAGTTCCAGGGGCACGTCGGTCAGGAAGCGGACTAGCTCTGGTACTTCGCCCACGCGTAGCGGCCCGCCTTCGACCTGGGCGCGCGGGTCCACGCCGACGCGGTCGGCGACGCCCAGCCGTTCGATCTCCGCGAGCAGCAGGCCGACGTCCACGGTTTCGCCTGGGCCAACGAGCAGGCGGGTATCCGGGTGCACCAGCGCGGAGGGCAGGCAGGCAACGCTTTGCTGCTGGCCGCCCCACTCGAGCGTTTGCTCTGGCCCTCGCAGGCGGGCGGCGAGAACAGGCTGGTCGGCCAGGGCCAGATAGGCGACGAGCTTGCCTTTGCCCTCACCCCCGCGAAAGCCGCCGACGACAATGGTCACTGGCATATGGGTCCTGTAGTACGTATTGCATAGGGCGTGTTTCGTACTTTTCTTGCTGAGATACGAAATACGCCCTACGGACTAAGTGTATCGCCGACGAAGTAGAGCACGAGCAGGGCGACGGTGTTGATGGTCGAGTGCATCACGATGCCCGGCCAGAGCGAACCGGTCAACTGGTAGAGCCAGGCCAACAGCGCGCCCAGGGCGAACAGGGCGGGCAGCGCGTAGGGCTGGAGGTGGGCGGCGGCGAAAATCAGGGCGCTGAGGGCAATCGCCCCCCAGACGCCGACGCGGTCACGCAGCGCGCCGAAGACGAAGCCCCGGAAGAAGACTTCCTCGGTGAGGGGCGCGACGACCCCCGCCGCCAGGAGGGCGATGAGCAGGCCCGGCACGCCCTCGCCAAACAGCGGCAGCGGGTTGGGCTGGGCGCGCAGCCCGTACTGGCGCAGGACCAGGCCCCAGGCGCCGGTGAAGACATAGCCGAGGACGAGCAGGGCCAGTATCAGCGCGCAGCCGGGCAGCGGGGCGAAGCCTCGCAAGCCGAGCGTCCGCCACCCGACACGATACTTCCGCAACCCCCACCACCACACTGGCAGCAGCAGCGCGAGTTGGAACAGGATGACCAGCACCCCCGTGGCGTAGCGCAGGCTCGCCGCGTCCGGCAGGGCGCTGGCGGCTTCCGCCAGGCCGCGCCGCGCCAGGAAGGTCACGGCGTAGAGGGCGACGGGCGCGAGAATCGCCCGCGCCACATCGGCCACGGTCCAGGGCACATAGGGTTGATTAGTTGTCGTGGTTTCGCTTACCAATCCTGTATCAATCCTTCGGTGGGTGAACCCCTAGAGCTGCCCAGCGTCGTCGCGCTCGAACCTACATTGGGTGGTTCAGTTGCAACGCCAGAACAGAAGGTCGTCGAGTGACGGAAGCGTATGACCTCGGGCTTTCAGAAGCAGATAGGCGTGCGCCTTAGGGTGATGGTCCGATCAGACATAGCTACACTCAGGATGCTCCGATACAGGACAGCTTCTCAACGAAGACTCATTCTAGCACAAGTCCAGGCTAGCGGCTAAACTCCGTGAGGTCCTAGACCTGCACGTTCAGGGCCGCGGTGACCGTCTGCAAGTCCTTGTCCCCTCGCCCTGACAGGTTGACGATGATCACGGCCTCGCGGCCCATCTCTGGGGCGAGCTTTGTGACATAGGCAATGGCGTGGACCGACTCCAGCGCCGCGATGATACCCTCGGTGCGGCACAGGAGTTGGAAGGCGGCCAGGGCCTCGTCGTCGGTGGCGTAGGTGTACTCGGCGCGGCCCAACTCGCGCAGATAGGCATGCTCCGGGCCGACGGCGGCATAGTCCAGGCCGGCCGACACGGAGTGGGTCAGGGCGATCTGGCCGTCGTCGTTCTGGAGGACATACGTCTGCGCGCCGTGCAGGACGCCGAGCCGGCCCAGCTGGGCATCGGCGAAGCGGGCGGCATGCTGGCCGCTGGCGATGCCGTGGCCGCCGGCCTCGACGCCGACGAGGCGCACCGGGTCATCCAGGAACGGGTAAAAGAGGCCGATGGCGTTGGAGCCGCCCCCAACGCAGGCCACCAGGGCGTCGGGCAGGCGGCCAATCTGGGCCAGGGCTTGCGCCCGCGCCTCGTGGCCGATGACGCTCTGGAAGTCGCGCACCATCATCGGGTAGGGGTGCGGGCCGAGCGCCGAGCCGAGCAGGTAGTAGGTGTCGGCCACGTTGGTGACCCAGTGGCGCATGGCCTCGTTGATGGCGTCCTTGAGGGTGCGGCTGCCCGCCTCCACCCCGCGCACCTCCGCGCCCAACAACTTCATGCGGAAGACGTTGGGGGCCTGGCGGCGCATATCCTCCGTGCCCATGTAGACGATGCACTCCATGCCCAGCAGCGCGCCCACGGTGGCCGAGGCGACGCCGTGCTGGCCCGCGCCCGTCTCCGCGATGAGGCGGCGCTTGCCCATGCGCTGCGCCAGCAGGGCCTGGCCGAGGGCGTTGTTGATCTTGTGGGCGCCCGTGTGGGCCAGGTCCTCGCGCTTGAGGTAAATCCGCGCCCCGCCGCAGTGGGCCGTCAGCTTCTCCGCGAAGTAGAGCGGCGTCGGCCGGCCGATGTAGTGGCGCTGGAGGTCGGCCAGGCGGGCCTGGAACCCGGGGTCCTGGCGTGCTTCGAGGTAGGCCGCTTCGAGTTCGGTGATGGCGGCCATGAGCGTCTCAGGGACGAAGCGGCCGCCGTAGGGGCCGTAGCGGCCACGGGCATCGGGAACCACGCGGGTGGGCGTCGCTTGCATGTTACCAGCCTTTCAGAAATTCGGGCAGTTCGGGCTTATCGGGAATAAACTGGGCCGTCAGGCCGAGGGCCTGGAACCACGTCGCCAGGACGCGCAGGCCCGGCGCTTCGGTGGCGTAGTGGGACGCGCCAACCAGGTTGAGGGCACGCACCCGCGCGTGGTCCAGGAAGGCCTGGCTCCGCGCCCGCACCACCTGGTCAAAGATGGGGTTATCCAGGATGCCGGTGATGTAGGTATGGCAGCCTAGCTCGTCGGCCAGCGCCACCAGTTCGGGGTCCGCGCCGTCGCCGGGCACCAGGGCCACCCGCCCCACGGCGCGGTCCACGTGCTCGATGACCTGCGAGTTGTTGATCTCTAGCTCGCTCTCGACCCTCAGCACCATGGACTTGAAGGTAAAGACGCCCTGCAGGTCGTCCGGGACACGCGGGATGCCGTAGCAGCCCAGCTTGTTGTTGGACGAGCGGAATGTTCCCTCGACCTCGACGCCCAGCTTGCGGGCCAGCGCGCGCCAGGTGGACACCCGCTCGCCAAAGGCCAGTGGCGCGTGGAGCGCGTAGACCGAGACCCCACGATCGCGCAGGCGCGTCAGGTCCAGGCGGCTCAGCGAGAGATAGCCCTGAATGCCGTCGTAGCGCAGCGGGTGGTGGCACACCAGCAGGCTGCCCGGCAGAGCGCGGGCCAGCACCTGGTCCAGCACGGTGAGGCTCGGAAAGACGGCGGTGTAGACCTCGGCCACGTCGGGTAGGCCCTGGACCATCAGGCCGTTGCCGTGGGCCAGGAACTGCGGCGACGCGAAGGCGGCGATGCCGACATTAGCGAGGCCAAACTGCGGCCAGGCTTCCTGGAATTCCGTCACGCGGAATTCGGTGGTGAGTTGGGTGACGAGGTGGTCGAGGCGCATGATGATGACTAATGACTGATGATTGATGACTAAAGATTGACGATTGATGATTGACGAGTGGCGAGTGACAATTGATGATAGTGGATGGAGCATGGAGGAGGACAGAAGCCTCTTGGTCCCCAATCATCAGTCATCAATCTTTAGTCATCTTCCGTCCTCCGTCCTCGGTCCTCCGTCCGCTTCGCGGCGGCGATGAAGTCGCGGACGAGGGCGGGGTCTTTCTGGCCGGGGGCGCGTTCGACGCCGCTCGACACATCCACGCCCCAGGGCTGGACAACCTCAACGGCCGCCTGGACGTTCTCCGGTGTCAGCCCGCCAGCCAGCAGGACCGGGAAACGCTCGGCCAGGCTGCGGGCGGCGTGCCAGTCGGTGGTCTTGCCGGTGCCGCCGAAGCGCCAGGGGTGGTAGGCGTCCACCAGGAACGAGGGCCGACGGGCGCCGGCCGGGTCGGTGGGCGGCAGGACAGCGGCGAAGGCGGCGACCATGCTATCGGCATCCGCGCGTGTCTGGGGCCGCAGGGCTTTGAAGGCGCGCGGGGCCAGCAAGCCGACTTCGACGGGCGGCTCGCTGCCGTGGAGTTGGGCCAGGTCCAGGCCGCCCGCGTCCAGGACCCGCGCCACCTCGGCCACGTCCTCGTCCACGAACACGCCGACGAAGGTGGGCGGGTGGGCCGTCGCGCCGCGCACGGCGTCGGTGATGGCGCGGGTCTGCTCGACGGTCACCAGGCGCGGGCTTTTGGGGTAGAAGATAAAGCCGAGCAGGTCGGCGCCCGCCGCTGTGGCGACCAGGGCGTCCTCGACTGAGGTAATGCCACAAATCTTAACCTGAAGCATAATCAGGCTCCTCCCGCCAACTCCCGCACCTTGGCCCCCACGTCCTCGGCTACCACCAGCGCCTCACCCACCAGGACGGCGTCCACGCTGGCCCCGGCCAGCCGCGCCACGTCCGCCGCGCTGTGGATGCCGCTCTCCGCCACGAAAATTGTACCGGGCGGGGCCAGCGGGCGCAAGCGCAGCGTGAGGCCGACATCCACCTTGAACGTCTTGAGGTCGCGGTTGTTGACGCCGACGACGCGCGCCCCGGCCTCCACCGCCCGCGCCAGTTCCGCCTCGTCGTGGACCTCGACCAGCGCCGCCATGCCCAGGCCATGCGTCAGGTTGAGCAGCTCGACCAGCGCGGCCTGGTCCAGGCAGGCGACGATGAGCAGGACAGCGTCGGCGCCAGCGGCTCGCGCCTCCCAGACCTGGTAGGGGTGGATGAGGAAGTCCTTGCGCAGCAGGGGCGCCGGCGGGATGGCGCCGTCCTCCTGGGCCGCGCGGACGCCGCGCAGATAGTCCAGGCTGCCCTGGAAGAAGCGCTCGTCGGTCAGGATGGAGATGGCCCGCGCCCCATTGGCCGCGTACACCTCGGCCAGGGCGAGGGGGTCGAAGTCGGCGCGCAGCAGGCCCTTGCTGGGTGACGCCTTCTTGAGTTCAGCGATGAGGCTGACACCCGGCTGAGCCAGCGCGGCGGCGAAGTCGCGGACGGGCCAGGCGTGGGCGCAGGCGCCACGCAGCGCGGCCAGCGGGACAGCGGCCTGCCGCTCCGCGAGTTCGAGGTGCTTGTGGGCAACAATCTCGTCCAGTATCATAAGTGGGTCCTACGCATAAGCCCGACTAAACTCGACCGCCTGGCGCAGCACGGTGAGGGCCGCACCGCTGTCAACCAGGTCGGCGGCGGTCTGGAGGCCCTCGGGCAGGCTGGCGGCTTTGCCCCCGGCGACGAGGGCGGCGGCGGCGTTGAGCAGGACGACGTCGCGGCGCGGACCGGCCTCGCCCTTGAGCACCCTTACCGTCAGTTCGGCGTTCTCGTGCGCGGTCCCGCCTTTCAGGTCGGCCAGGCTGGCGCGGGGCAGGCCCAGGCTCGTGGCGTCTAGCTCGTCCGTGGCGACTTCGCCATCGTCGGCGACGCCAAAGCGGGCCAGGCGGTTAACGCCGGTGGTGGACAGTTCGTCCAGGCCGTCGGCGCCGTGGACGACGAAGGCGGCGTCGGAGCCGAGGGTCTTGAGGACGCCCGCCAGGGGCTGGACCAGCGAGTCGAGCGGCACGCCCATGACCTGCATGCGCGCGCCGGCCGGGTTGCACAGCGGCCCCAGGAAGTTGAAGATGGTGCGGATGCCCATCTCGCGGCGCGGGCCGATGGCGTGGCGCATGGCGGGGTGGAGCTTGGGCGCGAACAGGAAGCCGAAGCCGACCTCGTCAATGGACTGGGCCACGACTTCGGGTTCCAGGTCCAGGCGGATGCCGAGGGCTTCCAGGACATCCGCGCTGCCGGATTGACTGGACACCGAGCGGTTGCCGTGTTTGGCGACGCCCAGGCCCGCGCCGGCCACCACAAAGGCGGCGGTGGTCGAGATGTTGAAGGTGCCGCTGCGGTCGCCGCCCGTGCCACAGGTATCAATCAGGTCGGTGCGCCGGGGCCGCACGGGCAGGGCGACGCTGCGCATAGCGCGGGCGCAGCCGGCGATTTCTTCGACCGTCTCGCCTTTGACCCGCAGGGCCGTGAGGAACGAGCCAATCTGGGCCTGCGTCGCCTCGCCCGCCATAATCTCGCTCATGACCGCCTCGGCCTCGGCCGCGCTGAGATGCCGGCCTTCGACCAGGGTGGCGATCGCTTCCTTGATCATGCTTCTCCTCCGTTCACCCCTCAGCCCGACAAATATCAGCCACCAGGGCCTGGGTGACTCGTTGCAGTTCCGTCGGCGCGATCTTGAGCGTCCACTGCTCGTCGCCCGCGCCGCCGTAGCAGAAGGGCAGGTCGAACAGGCGGCTGTCCATGACGGTGGGCACGCCGCAGACCAGGGGCACCGCGCCGGGGGCCACACCTACCACCGTCCTGACAATCTCAGACCCGACCAACTTCGCGCGGCCGCCGCCCAGCGCGCGGCCCGCCTTGCCCGCGTCTAGCCGTCGGTCGCCGGGCAGGATGGCCGCCGCTAGCTTGTCGCCCGTGACGAGAATCAAGGTCGGCGTCGTGTCGGCGCGGCGGATGCCCAGCACGCGCTCGCCATCCTCGGCCGACCGAATCGGCTCGGCGTGGTGGATTAGCTCGTACCGTGCGGCGGCTGCGTCCAGCCGGGCGCGGAGTTCGTCAAGGACGGACATTGCGTTACCTCGTCACTTAAGCAGCAATGGTCAGGAAGTTCTTGAGAATCTCCTTGCCGTGCCGGGTCAGGATGCTCTCCGGGTGGAACTGGAGGCCCTCGACCTGATAGCGCTTGTGGCGCAGGCCCATGACTTCGCCCTCGGCGGTGAAGGCCGTCACTTCCAGGTCGGCCGGCAGCGGCTCCTCGACAATCAGGCTATGGTAGCGCGTCGCCTCGAACGGGTTCGGGATGCCCTCGAACAGTCCCTTCCCGTCGTGGTAGATCATCGAGGTCTTGCCGTGCATGAGGCGCGGCGCGCGGGTCACGGCCCCACCGAAGACGTGGCCCATGCACTGGTGGCCGAGGCACACGCCCAGGATAGGGGTCGTGGCGTGGAAACGCTCGATGACCGCGTTGGACACGCCGCCGTCGTTGGGGGTGCCCGGTCCGGGC
>CAZFUK010000004.1:0-4346 GCA_964522005.1 uncultured Anaerolineales bacterium
TGAACCTCAGCCCCGTCAGCCTGACCGCCCTCTACGCGGCGGCGGAACGGCTCCGTGAATCCCCTGAAACAGGCGATAGGGTCAAGGAGTAGGCATGAATATTGAGCGTGTTGTCTGTCCAGAGACAATTGCCGACAAGCTTTCGTCAAAGCATCGTGTATCGGTGGCAGAGACCAGGCAAGTATTGTATAATTCACCGCGTATCCGTTTTGCGGAAAAGGGACGGACGCCAGGCGAAGATGTCTATGTCGCCTTTGGTCAGACCTTTGGCGGGCGGTATCTGACAGCGTTTTTCATCTACAAGCCGAACACTGCTACGGCGATTGTCATTAGCGCCCGTGACATGACTTCACAGGAGCGACGTACCTATGGCCGAAAATAAGAGTTCGATTTCGCAGGCGACGACTCTGGAAGAGATGGGAGAGTTCTGGGATACCCACGACTTCACCGAGTTCGATACGGATGCGCCCGATGTTCCCTTCACCATAGCTCATTCGGTTGTCATTGACCCCAAACTCCTGGCCGCTCTGGAGCAGTTGGCGCAGCAGCGCGGCATCAACCTGGAAACATTGGTGAATCTGTGGCTTCAACAGAAGTTGATCGAGGAAACGTCTTCGGTTGCAGCGTGAACTAAACTAGAAGGTTGGCTAAGTATGGACCCCTTGATTGAACTCCACGAACAGCCTGAGGCGGACGAGATTTACATGATTGCCGGCTGGCGGCACTGGGCCGACGCCGGCTCGGTGTCGTCTGAACTGCCGCAGTATCTCATTGAGCAGACCGGCGCGCGGCAGATTGGCCGCCTCCGCTCCGACGGCTTCTACCTGTTCCAGATTCCCGGCACGCACCACTTTCTGCGCCCCGAGATTACCCTGGTGGACGGCTACCGCCAGGAACTGCGCCACCCGCGCAACGAGATCTTCTACACGGGCGACGACCGGCGCGGCCTCGTCCTCTTCCTGGGCGATGAACCGCACATGAACGCCGAGCGCTATGCCGAGGCGTTCTTCGAGTTGGCCAAGACGCTAGGGGTGCGGCGCGTGGTGGGGTTGGGCGGCGTCTACGGCGCGGTGCCCTTCGAGAAGGAGCGCAACATCTCCTGCGCCTACAGCCTGCCCGCCATGAAGGACGAACTGGCCCGCTACGCCGTGCGGTTCTCCAACTACCAGGGCGGCGTGAGCCTGGGGTCGTACCTGACCGACCAGGGCGAGAAGGCCGAGGTGGAGTACTTCTCGCTTTATGCCTTCGTGCCGATGTACGACCTGTCGCAACTGTCGCAGCGGCTGCAGACGGTCAGCGTCGAGGAGGACTACAAGGCGTGGCTGGATGTGATGCGCCGCCTCAACGCCATGTTCAGTCTGGGGCTGGACCTGACCGACCTGGAGCACAAGAGCGACCAACTCATCGCGGAGATGAACATCAAGCTGGACGAGTTGGAGAGCAAGACGCCGAAGCACCGCATCCGCGACCACATCGAGCGCATGACCGAGGACTTTGTCGAGTTGCCCTTCAATCCCCTGGACGACCTGTGGTCGAAGGAACTGGGCGACATCTTCAAGGACCTGGACGTCTAAGGATGGCCGCGCCCCTGTCCCCGGCCGAGGAAACGCTGCGCCAGACGTTCAAGGTCTTCAACCGCTTCATGCTCCTGCTGTGGCGGTTGGGGTTGGGCGGGATGGTCAATGCCTGGCCCGATGTGGGCGGGCGGATCATGGTCCTCGTCCACACCGGGCGTCGGTCGGGGAAGCGGCGGCTGCAACCGCTGAACTACGCCGTGGTGGACGACGCCCTGTACTGCGTGGCCGGCTTTGGCCCCGTCTCCGACTGGTACCGCAACGTCCTGGCGCAGCCGCAGGTCGAGGTCTGGCTGCCGGACGGCTGGTGGTCGGCCGAGGCGCAGGATGTGTCCGACGTGCCAGGGCGCCTGCCCCTGGTGCGCCAGGTCATCATCGCCAGTGGCTTCGCCGGTCGGCTGGCCGGGCTAGACGCCAGGCACATGCCCGACGCCGACCTGGACCGCCTGACGCAGAGTTACCGCCTACTCCGCCTGCGCCGCACCCTCCCGCGCACCGGCCTGAGTGGGCCGGGTGACCTGGCCTGGCTCTGGCAGGCGGCGACAGTTGTCTTCGCCGCGTTGTGGCTGCGCGGGCGGCAGGCCGGGCGTGGGGAGTAGGCGCGGCGCGAGGCGGCTGGCCCGCGGCCTTGAGAGGAGCGAAGGATGGCCGAGATGAACGAAACGATTGTGATCACGGGCAGCCAGGAGGCCACCGAGGCGATCCGTCAGGTGCTCGACGCGGAGAGCGGCAGCGAGAGTTTCCTGGGCCAGAGCAAGACGCTGACGGCCGACATCGCCGTGTGGACGCTGATTGCCAACGTCGCGGTGACGGTGCTGCCCAAAGTGCTGGACCTCTTGAAGGACGCGCGGCAGGGGCGGCAGGTCAAGTCGCTCAAGTACGACGGCGTGGAGATCGAAAACCCGCGCCGTGAGGACATCGAGCGGTTCGAGGAGTGGATCACGTCGCGGGCGAAGCAGGCGAGCGAGACGGAAGAGGGCACAGGGTGAACACGGTCGCGCGCAAGCGTCAACTGCGCGAGCAGGAAATCTACGACACGGCGGCGCGGCTGTTCGCGGAACGCGGTTACCACGCGACGCGCATCCAGGACATCGCCGACGAACTGGCGCTCCAGAAGGGCAGCCTGTACTACTACGTCAGTTCTAAGGAGGACCTGCTCGTCGGCATCGTGGAGCGGCGGGTGGGGACGGCGCTGGAGACCATGCGCGCCATCGTGGCCCAGGACGGCTCGTCCACCGAGAAGCTGGCCCTGGCCGTCCGCGAGCACCTGCGCATCTTCAGCCGCCATGCCGACATCTACTCCATCTTCCTGTTCGAGAAGCTCAACGCCATCAACGCCCAGGCGGCCGAGGTCGTGGACCGGCTGGGCCGCGAGTACGAAGCCCTATGGTATCGGCTCCTCAGTGAGGGCGTCGCCTGTGGGGAGTTCCGCGCCGACCTGGACCAGCGAGTCCTGGTCAAGGCGCTGATGGGCATGTGTAACTCGACGCTTATCTGGTTCAACCCGCAGGGGCGGCTGCCGGTTGAGGCCGTCGCCGATGTTTTCGCCCGCCTGGTCCTGACCGGGCTGCAGCGGGCCGACTAGCCCATTTTCTACCCCGCGTTCGAAATTCTACCCGCCGTTTGACAAATTCCTGTCGCTCTTGTATTCTATTGGATAATCGAACGGTCGAGCCACACCCGCCCCCTCTCCCACAGGGGGAGTAAAGCAGCCGCATGCCCGCCCTGCCGTCTCTCATCACCGACCATACCGTGTTACCCATCATCGTCGCGCCGATGTTCCTGGTCTCGGGGCCGGACCTCGTCCTGGCCGCGTGCCGCGCTGGGGTCATTGGCGCCTTCCCCGCGCCCAACGCCCGCACCGTGGACGTCCTCGACGACTGGCTGGGCCACATCAGCCGGGGCGTGGCCGAAGCCCGCCAGAGCGGAAGCCGCGCGCGCGTCGCCCCCTGGGCGGTCAACCTCGTCGTCCATCGCTCGTATGGCCGCCTGCCGGCCGAGCTAGACCTGGCGCTCAAGTATCGGGCGCCGCTGGTCATTACGGCCCTGGGCAGCCCGCGTGCCGTGGTGGACGCGGTCCACAGCTACGGCGGGCTGGTCTTCGCCGATGTCAACTCGTTGACGTTCGCCCACAAGGCGGCCGAAGCGGGGGTAGACGGGCTGATTCTGGTCGCGGCGGGGGCGGGCGGGCACACGGGACAGATGGCCGGCTTTGCCTTTGTCGAGGCGGTGCGCGAGTTTTGGGACGGCTATCTCGTCCTGGCGGGTGGCATCTCCACCGGGCGGGGGGTGCGCGCGGCGCAGACCCTTGGGGCTGACCTGGCCTACCTGGGAACGCGCTTCATCGCGGCCCGCGAGAGCCTGGCGAGCGACGACTATCGCCAGATGCTGGTCGAGGCGACCTACGACGACATTGTGCTGTCGGATTCGTTTACGGGTATCCCGGCCCACTTCCTCAAGCCGAGCATCCGCCGCGCCGGGCTGGACCCTGACCGGCTCAAGCCGCGCGCCGCCGTCAACTTTGACGACCCGCAGGCCAACACCAAGGCCTGGCGCGACGTCTGGTCGGCCGGGCAGGGCGTCGGGATGGTCAAGCGGGTGGAGACGGTGGCCGAGATTGTGGCCCGCCTGCGCGTCGAGTACGCCGAGGCCGTGCGCTGGGAGCGGGCGGGTGATGCGTGGACATCGTTGACGGAGGACGAAGGACGAACGACGGACGCTCTGTCGCCGTCTTCCGTCTTCCGTCCTCCGTCCTGAGTATAGGAGGGCCTG
>CAZFUK010000004.1:4356-25633 GCA_964522005.1 uncultured Anaerolineales bacterium
GTGCGTAGTGCGTATTTTCTGAGATACGAAATACGCACTACGCACTAGGAACAGGAGGGCCTGTGACACTGCGCAACGACGTGGTTAACTTCGCTATGGAGACCGAGGCCAACCCGTACCTGATGGGCGGCTACGCGCCTGTCCATACCGAGATTACCGCCGAAGACCTGGTGGTGATTGGCGAGATTCCCCGCGACCTGAACGGGGTCTACGTCCGCAACGGCCCCAACCCGCAGTACCAGCCCATGGGCCGCTACCACTGGTTTGACGGCGACGGCATGCTGCATGCCGTCCACATCCACGACGGCAAGGTGACGTACCGCAACCGCTGGGTGAGGACCGAGGGCTACGAGCGCGAGGCCCACGCCGGCGCGCCCATCTGGACCGGTATCATCGAGCCGATGACGGCCAACCCCCGCAAGGCCCCCCTCAAGGACACGGCCAACACCGACGTGGTCTACCACAACCAGAAGCTCCTGGCCCTGTGGTACCTGTCGGGCGACCCCTACGCCGTGGACCCCATCACCCTGGAGACGCTGGGCAAGGAGACGTTCAACGAGCAGCGGCCTGGCCACGTCTCGGCCCACGCCAAGGTGGACGAGCGCACGGGCGAACTCATCTACTTCGACTATGGCCCGCGCCCGCCCTACATGACCTATGGCGTCGTCGGCCCCAACGGCCAACTCAAGCACTTCGTCCCGATTGACCTGCCCGGCCCGCGCATGCCCCACGACATGGCGATTACCGAGCATTACTCCATCCTGCTCGACCTGCCGCTCATCGCGGACCCGGCCGCCGCCCGCGAGGGCCGCCACAAGATTGTCTTCCGCCGTGACATGCCCAGCCGCTTCGGGGTCATCCCCCGCTATGGCGCGGCGGACACGATTCGCTGGTTCGAGGGCACGCCGTGTTACATGTACCACACCGTCAACGCCTGGGAGGACGGCGACGAGGTGGTGCTGGACACGTGCCGCGTCGCCAAGCCCGCCCCGCCCGACACGGCGGTGGGCCGCCTGGAGAAGATGCTGGCCTACCTGCGGCTGGACGCCCAGATTTACCGCTACCGCTTCAACCTGCGCACCGGGCACACGCGCGAGGAACGGCTGGACGACGCCAACACCGAGTTCCCGACCATGAACACACGCTGCCTGGGCCTCCCGACGCGCTACGCCTACAACGTCCATATCTCGCCCGAAAAGACGCTGCTCTTCGACGGCATCGTGAAGTATGACACGCAGGGGGGCACGTCGCGGGCGCACTGGTTCGGCCCACACCGCTACGGCAGCGAGTCGCCCTTCGCGCCGCGCCCGCACGCCCAGACCGAGGACGACGGCTATCTGCTGAGCTTTGTCTACGACGCCCGCGAGGACCGCTCGGAACTGCTCATCCTCAACGCGCGCGAGATCAGCGACGAGCCGCTGGCCCGCGTCCTCATCCCGCAGCGCGTGCCCATCGGCTTCCACGCCTGCTGGGTGCCCGAGGAGCGACTGCCGCATCCTAGTGCGTAGTGCGTATTTCGTATCTCAATCTCCTGGGACCGAAATACGCACTACGAAATACTCATGACGCCATAGGAGACTCGATGATACTTCATCCCGCCTCGCGCATCCAGGAGTACACGGCCCAGGGCTGGTGGGGGACGACGACCCTCGACCAACTGTTCCGCCGCAACGTCGCCGCCAAGCCGGACGCCGTCGCGCTGGTGGACCCGCTGAACCGCGCGACCTTCACCGACGGCGCGCCCCGCCGCACCACCTACGCCGAACTGGACGCCCAGGTAGACCGGCTGGCGGCGGCGCTGCTGGCCCACGGCGTCGGCAAAGACGACATCGTGGCCGTCCAGTTGCCCAACATCGCCGAACTGGTCATTTTCTACCTGGCCGTGGCCCGCATCGGCGCGATTGCCTCGCCCTTCCCCGTCCAGTACCGCGAGTACGAGCTGGAGCAGTTGGGCAACTTCGCCGGGGTCAAGGCGTTGGTGACCATGACGCGGATTGGCGAACGCCACGACGCCCAGGCGGTGGTCAACCTCAAGGGGAGGATTCCCTCGCTCCAGGCGGTGCTGGCCTTTGGCGACCACGTGCCGGACGGCGTAGTGGCCTTGGACCCCATCCTGGGCCAGCCCCACGACGCGGCCCTCCTGGACGCCTACCTGAGCCAACTCCACGTGGACCCCAACGAGGTCTTTACCGTCTGCTGGACATCGGGCACCGAGAGCATGCCCAAGGGCGTGCCGCGCACCCACAACGACTGGATCGCCATCGCCTACGGCACGACGGACGCCGCCGAGTTGACAGGCGACGACCACCTGCTGTGTCCGTTTCCGCTGGTCAATATGGCCGGCATCGGCGGGATGCACGTGCCCTGGCTGCTGACCGGCAGCCGCCTGGTGATGCACCACCCCTTCGACCTGCCCACCTTCCTCAAGCAGGTCGTCGTCGAGAAGATCAGCTACACCGTCGCGCCGCCTGCCCTGCTCAACTTGCTTCTGCTGCGCGAGGAGATTCTCGCCCAGGCCGACATCTCGTCGCTGCGTATCATTGGCTCCGGCTCTGCGCCGCTGTCGCCCTGGATGGTCAAGACGTGGTGGGAGCGCCACGGCATCCACGTCACCAACTTCTTCGGCTCCAACGAGGGTATCGCCCTCATCGGCGCGCCGCGCGACGTGCCCGACCCGGAGCAGCGCGCCCGCTACGTCCCCCGCTTCGGCGTGGAGGGGCTGACCTGGTCGGCGCGGGTGGCGCAGGGGATGAAGACGCGGCTGGTGGACCCGGCCAGCGGTGAGGAGGTCACGCAGCCGGGCCGCCCCGGCGAGTTGCTCATCAGCGGCCCGACGGTCTTTGCGGGCTACTTCAAGGGCGAGAGCCTGAACCGGGGCGTCTTTGACGACCAGGGCTACTACCGCACGGGCGATGTGTTTGAGATCGCCGGCGAAGGCGACGAGGGCCGCTTCTACCGCTACGTGGACCGCGCCAAGGACATCATCAATCGCGGCGGCATGAAGATCGCCTCGGCCGAGTTGGAGACCCTGCTCCAGGGCCACCCCGCCGTGGCCGAGTCGGCGGTGGTCGGCTACCCCGACCCCGTCCTGGGTGAACGCACCTGCGCCTTCATCGTCGCCAAGCCCGGCGCGACCGCGACGTTTGAGGACATCGTGGGCTTCCTCAAGGACAAGCGCATCGCCTCGTACAAGCTGCCCGAGCGCGTCGAGGTCATCCCCAGCCTGCCGCGCAACCCGGTCGGCAAGATTCTCAAGCGCGAGCTGCGGGCACAGTTGACGGGGAACGACTAACCGCCGATTGGAGTGAGGGTTATGAATCTCGTCGGCGCGTGGACACTGGTGGAGTGGACGGCGACGCTGGACGGCCGGCCCAACGGCTATCCGTTCGGCCCGGCCGCCCAGGGCCACCTGCTCTACAGCGCCGACGGCCACATGTCGGCCATCCTGATGCGCCCGGACCGCCACCCCTTCGCCTTTCCCAACTTCGCCTCTGGCTCGGACGCCGAGAAGCTCCAGGCCGCGTCGGGCTATGTCTCCTACGCCGGCACGTATGAGGTCCAGGGTGACCGGGTGGTACACCACGTCCACTACAGCCTGCTGCCCAACTGGATTGGGACGGACCTGGTGCGCGGCGTGAGTTGGGCGGACGACGGGCGCGGCGGGCGCGACCTGGTGCTGACCACGCTGCCCCAGCCCACGCGCTCCGGCCAGGTCGTCGCGAACCGCCTGCGCTGGCGGCGCCTGCCCCCCGTCTAACCCGTTTTTGACATGATTGACATAATTAACAGGATTTAAAGCTATGCCGACGCCGATTTACATCCTGGGGGGCTATCAGACGGACTTCGCCCGCAACTGGGCGCGCGGGGGCGGTGGCCTGTTCGGCATCCTGTCGGCGGCGGTCGAGGGCGCACTCGCCGCGACCGACGTGGCGCCGGAGGAGATCGAGGTCGCCCACGTCGGTAACTTCGCCGCCGAACTGTTCTGCGGCCAGGGCCACCTGGGCGGCCTGTTCGCCGCGCTCCATCCGGCCTTTGGCGGCCTGCCCACGTCCCGCCACGAGGCGGCGTGCGCGTCGGGCAGCGTCGCGGCGTTGGCGGCGATGGCCGACCTGGAGGCCGGCCGCTACGACCTGGCCTGCGTCGTCGGGGTGGAGCAGATGAGGAACGTGTCCGGCCAGCAGGCGGCGGAACACCTGGGCGCGGCGGCCTGGGTGGGGCGCGAGGCCGAGGACGCCCGCTTCCCGTGGGTCTGCCTGTTCAGCCAGGTGGCCGACTTCTACGCCGAACGCTACGGCCTGGCCTACGAGCACCTGGGCCGCATCGCCGAGGTCAACTTCGCCCACAGCCGCCGCAATCCCAACGCCCAGGCGCGCGACTGGCAGTTCGAGCCGGCCAGCTTCGCCCAGGACGACGTGGCGAACCCGGTCATCGAGGGGCAGCTGCGCAAGCAGGACTGCGGCCGTATCACCGACGGCGGCGCGGCGGTCTTGCTGGCGTCGGCCGGCTACGCCGAGCAGTACGCCCGACGGCGCGGTCTTGACCTGGGCCGTCTGCCCGTCATTCGGGGCTGGGGCCACCGCACCGGGACGATGCTGCTGGCCGACAAGCTCCGCCTCGCCCGCGACAGCGAGTACCCCTTCCCCCATGTCCGCCAGGCCATCACCGACGCCTACCGCCGCGCGGGGCTGGCCGGTCCAGAGAGCCTGGACGGCATCGAGACCCACGACTGCTTCACCATCACCGAGTACACGGCGCTGGAGCACTTCGGCCTGACCCCGCCCGGCGCGGCCTGGCAGGCGATTGAGGCGGGCGACATCGAGTTGGGGGGCCGGCGGCCGGTCAACCCGAGCGGCGGGCTGATTGGCGCGGGGCACCCGGTCGGCGCGACGGGCGTACGCATGCTGCTGGACGCCTACAAACAGGTGACGCGCACGGCGGGCGACACCCAGGTGGAGGGCGCGCGAACCTTCGCCACCCTCAACATCGGTGGCAGCGCGACAACGGTAGTCAGCTTCGTGGTGGGGGTGTAACGGTGGACGCCTACGTTCTGGCGACGGTGCGAACGCCGCGCGGCAAGGCCAAGGCGACGGGGGGGCTAGGCTCGGTCCATCCCCTGGACCTGGTGGCCCAGTTGCTGCGGGCGCTGGAGGAGCGCACGGGCCTCGACCCGGCCCGGGTGGACGACGTCATCCTGGGCTGCGCGACTCAGGCGGGCGAGCAAGGCGCCAATATCGCCAAGGTCGCGGCCCTCTACGCCGGCTGGCCCGCCCAGGTGCCCGGCCTGACGGTCAACCGCTTCTGCGCGTCGGGCCTGGACGCCGTCAACCTGGCGGCGTCCAAGGTCCAGGCGGGCGCGGCGGACCTGGTGGTAGCCGGCGGCGTCGAGTCGGTGTCCCACTGCCCCATGTTCTCCGACAATGGTCCGCTCTACACCGACCCGCGTGTCATCGAGCGGGCGGGCTTCGTCCACATGGGCGTGGCCGCCGACCTGGTGGCGACGCTCGAAGGCTTCGAGCGCGACGCGCTAGACAGCTATGCCGTCCAGAGCCACCAGCGCGCGGCCTATGCCACCGAGCGCGGCCACTTCGCCCCCTCGCTGCTGCCGGTCCGTGACGCCGAGGGCCGCACCCTGCTCGACCGCGACGAGCACATCCGCCCCGACCTGACCCCCGCCCAGATGGCGCGGCTCGAACCGGCCTTTGCCGACCTGGACGACGGCCCCGCCCTGGCCCGCTACCCCCAGGTCGGCGCGCTCCGCCACGTCCACCATCGCGGCAACTCGCCCGCCCTGGCCGACGGGGCCGGGCTGGTGCTGGTGGGCAGCCGGGCGGCGGCTGAGGCGCTCGGCCTGCGCCCCCGCGCCCGCGTCCGCGCCTTCGCCAACCATGCTGTGGAGCCGGTCATCATGCTCACCGCCGGGCAGACGGCGACGGAGAAGGCGCTGCGCCGCGCCGGGCTGACGCCGCCCGACGTGGACTTGTTCGAGTTCGCGGAAGCCTTCGCCGCGCTGTGCCTCAAGTTCCAGCGCGACCTGGATGTCGGGCCGGACCGCTTCAATGTCAACGGCGGCACGATTGCCATGGGCCACGCCTTTGGCGCGACGGGCGCCATCCTGACGGCCACGCTGCTGGATGAGATGGAGCGGCGCGACGCGGGGCTGGGGGCGGTGGCCGTCAGCGGCGCGGCCGGCCTCGGCGTCGCCACTGTGCTAGAGCGCGTCTGATCGAGAAGGGGGCTGAAGGGGGGCGGGGCGCGGTAGGGGGAGGCGGCGCTGGTCCATGGCGCGGAGCCAGGCGGCGAAGTAACCGATGGTCAGCAAGGTGTAGACCGCGCCGCCGGGTAGCCACATGACCAAGCCGGCTAGTTGCTGGTCCTGCATTGGCGTCAGGCCCCAGGTCGGCGTCAGGGCGGCGTAGGTGGGATACCAGGGCCGCGAGGTAAAGGTCATCAGCGCGCTCAGCACCGTGCTCTGAAGGACCGTGGTAAACAGATAGGGAACCGCCAGGCCATAGTGGACATGCGCCGGGCGGGTGTGGCGGAACAGGACCCACCAGAAGAGGGCCGCCGTGCCGAGGAACAGGGCATGCTCCACCCTGTGGAGGGCCTCGTCGCGCAAGGCCGCTTCATATAGCGCCGGGCTATGCCAACCCCAGAGGGTGGCCGTGGACAGGAGCCAGGCCGACGCCGGACGGCTGAGCACGCCCCAGGCGCGCGTCAGGACCGGCGAATGGGCGAAGCGGGGAGCGACTCGCCGCGCCTGGCGGCGGGGGAGCGCCCACACCAGGGCTAACGGGAACTCGCTCAGGACCAGCAGCGGCGCCGCCACGAGCATCAAGACCAGGTGCTGGACCATGTGCGCCGCGAACAGGACGCCGCTCAGCGCGTCTAGCGGCGACACCAGCGCCACGAGCAGCGCCAGAACCCCACCCAGGAAACAACCAACATTTTGAACTGTGATCCCCCGGCCGGCGCCGGCCCGCCGCCACACGGCCTGTGTTCCCCACGCGTAGACCAGCGCGGCCAGCGCCAGGGGCAGCAGCAGCGACGGCGCGAGATTCCAGGCGGTCCACAGGTCGTGGGGCGCGAGAGGGAAGCCGGCATGGGCCGGCGCAGGCCAGAGCATCATGTCTCCTGAATACCTCGCCTAGCCCCCCTCGGGGGTCTGGACAGGGGTACGCAGCGGTTCGGGGGTTGAGATCGAGCCGCTGCCGCTCAGGCTGAGCGCGATGACCGAAGGACTATCGCCCAGCCCAAACGGCCAGACAATGGTATCGCCCGTGACGGCGGGCCAGGCGTTCGTCCCGCCGGGCGCCTGCCACTGCCACACCACGCTGCCGTCCTGGCGCGCCAGCGCGTACACCATCCCATCCAACGTCGAGGTAAAGACCAGGTCGTTGACCAGCGTGACGCCCCCAAACGCGACGCGGTCAAACTCGTGCCGCCACAGGACCTTGCCCGTCGCGGCATCCAGCGCGTCCAACTCGGCCGTGCCGTTCTTGTAGAGCGTGCCGCCCTCCGAGCGGTTTAGGGCTTGTTCAGGCGTATCGGCGTCGTACGCCGTCGCGTTGTAGGGCGAGGGCAGGTTGGCGGTCAGCGCGTAGATCGTGCCGTCGGCGAAGGCCATGGGCGTCTCGACCCCGCCCCAGGCGCCAGGCGCGACCCAGGTGGTGGACTGGTCCAGCGGCAGTTCGCTCAGTTCGTCGTTCTGATGCAGGCCAATCGGTGTGCTCCACAGCGTTTTGCCGCTGTCCTGGTCAAAGGCGTAGATGGTGCCCAGTTTGCCCGACCCGATGACCATGCGCTGGTCGTTGCCGTTGATTTTGACGGTCGCCAGCATGGGCGAGTCCTGGAAGTCGAGGTTGAACAGGTCGTGGGGCTTGACCTGGTTGTACCACACGAGTTTGCCGGTTCGATGGTCGAGCGCCACCAGTGAATTCGTGTAGAGGTTGGGGCCAGGCCGGCTCGACCCGTTGGGATAGCCCTTGATCCCCGGCACCGGCGAAGGATTGCCCGTGCCCCAGTAGCTGATGCCGCGCTGGGTGTCAATGGCGGGCGGGAACCACAGGCCGCCGCCGCTGTTGAGGTCGGGGTTGCCCCAGAAGCCCTCCTCGACCGCCTGCCACTGCCAGGCGCGCTGGCCCGTGTCCGGGTCGAGCAGGAAGGCTGCGCCCGTCGAGCCGCCTTGATAGGAGTGGAACTTGACCTCGCCCTTGCCCGAAGACGCGGCCTGGGTGGTCATGTACACCTTATGGTCGAAGACCGAGGGCTGGAACGCGCCTGTGGGCAGTTTGGAACCCGTGCTGTACTGCCACAGTTCCTTGCCCGTCTTGATGTCGAGGGCCGAGTAGCGATCAATGCGGCTGACGACGAAGACCTTGCCGTAGCCAATCCCCGGCCCGCTGGGACCGAAAATCTGGTTGCTGAACGATTTCTGCCAGAGCGGCTTGCCCGTCTTGAGGTCCACGGCATAGGTGTTCGCGGACAGGTCCTGGAAGTAGACGACGCCGTCGGAAATGACGGGGTTGCCCGTCCCGCCGCCCCACTCCGACGTGCCCTTCAGGTCCGCCGTCCAGGCGACCTTGAGATTGGCGACGTTGCCCGCGTTGATGCTGGAACCGACGGCCGCGCGCGTGTTGGCGTAATCGTGGTTCGCCAGGGGCCACTCTTTCTCGTGGCCGGCCACCTCGGGTGGAATATCAAACGCCGTCCCCGCCGCCTGCGCATTGGGGAGGGGGGTGGCGGGCTGCCGCCGGGCGATGTCATCGGCCGTCTCCCGCGCCTCGCGGATGAGAACAACGACGGTCACCAGGGCCAACAGCAGGGCGCTGAAGTAGACGACGGAGAAACGCTTGAGGGCCATGCACGGTTCCTTGTCGAGAGAGCGTGTCTAGTGTGCCTGACGCGGGTGAACAGGGGGCGCCTGATTGCCCCACGCATTACGGATGTACGACAGCACCGCCGCGATGTCGTCACTCGTGAGGCGGTCACGAAACGCCATCATCGAGCCTTGACCATATGTGACAGTGTAGATCACCGGTTCGGGGTCGTGGAGCGTGACAATGGGGTTGCCCGCCAGCCGGGGGTAGAGCGTGGACCAGCCCTGGCCGTCCGTTTGATGGCATTCGGCGCAGAATTCCAGGTAGACCTGTTGGCCCCGGTAGACGAGTTCGTCCGCTTTAGGCGGGCGCTCCGTGCGGGCATTGCAGCCGGCGAGCAAGAGGCCGAGCAGCACCGCGACCAACCAGGTGTGTTTGCGGCTCACGTGCGACCTCCTAGCCATGCGCGCAGGCGTTGAGGGCGAATATCGGCGCCAACAGGCCGATGATAAACAGGCAGAAGAAGCCATTCATGAGCATGACAATCGCGGCGACCAGCGAGCGGCGGTCCTTTTCGGTGTCGCGCAGCAGATGCGGATTATCCGGCGGCCTTTCGGTCTGGAAGGCGCGCCAGTCGCGCCAGGGCAGATAGACCAGGACGAGTATGAGCGCCAGGGCGGCCAGGGTGACGACGATTTCAAGCCACTGGAGGGCGGTTAGCCCGGCCAGGATGGAGGAAAACCAGCTCCACTTGCACGACAGCGAGGCCAGGCCATAGCTGATGTTCAGGTGCAAGAACCAGACGGCGATGCCGAGGAGCAGGCTGCGCCCGGTGTGCCGCTCATCCTTCTGGGGTTGGGTGGTCGTGATAGCCATGCGTCTCATCCCAGGGTGTATTACATAACGACAAGGTGCTACATAAGATAGGGCGAAATGAACACCGTCAGGTAGATCGCAACCCAGACCGCGATGAGGAAGTAGGAACTGAGGCCGTCCACCTCTACGCCCCAATGCCGTTCGGCGTTGTAGAACCCGCGCCGCGCCAGGACCAGGATGTACAGGTTCTCCAGAATCATCACCGCCGCGAAAATCAGGTGGGTGAGAATCAGCACCCAGTAGATGGAGCCATAGGCGTTCTCATTCCAGCTGAAGCTGAGCGATTGCATATGGTAGCTGAGCAGGACCAGGAAAGCGGCGTCCAGGGCAATGGTCACCAGCAGGTTGACGATCAGCCCGCGCCGGTCGTTCTGCTTGATGGCATGGTCACCCAGGTATGTCGGGATGACACTGGCGACGAGCAAGAGGGTCGCCAGGGAGGGGATGAGCAGCGCCGGCAGCGCCATATCGCCCGGCGGCCAGTCCGTGGTGCTGGAGCGCAGATAGAAGTAGGTGGCAATCAAGGCCAGGAACTCGACGGTCTCAATGGTGATGAACAGTAGCGTGCCATAGTAGAACGGGGGATGCTTGCCCTTGCCCTTCACCACCGTGCTCACAGGCAGCGACCGGGCGGGGCCGGCCTTGACCCACTCCATCGATGCTTCGCGGCCCCACGGCCAATGCCAGACCGCCAGGACGGCCAGCGCGATAGCGGAGAAGATCGTCAGCGCCCGCAGGCTGAAGATGGCGCTGATGAGGATGGCCGTCGTGACCACACCCAGGATAAAGGGCACAAGGGTATTGCCGGGCAGCACAACGCGCATTTCCGGTTCCGCGTCGAGCGCCGTGCTCCCCAGGGTCTCGCGCCGCTCTAGGCTTTCCTCGAAGACGTAGGCGTCCACGTCGGACGGTTTATCCCACACCGGGTAGCGGCTGTGGACCACGGGCAGCGCGGCGAAGTTGTAGGGCTGCGGCGGCGACGTGGTGGCCCACTCCAGCGTGCCGGCCCACCAGGGGTTGTCGGTGGCGCGCTCGCCCCGCGCCAGGCTGTTGAAGGCGTTGAGGACGAAGAGCAGCACGCCGACGCCGAGAATCAGGGCGCCTATGGTCGAGATGAAGTTAAAAGTATCCCAGCCCAGGCCGGGTAGATAGGTATACACGCGGCGCGGCATGCCATACAGCCCGCTCAGGTGCATGGGGAAGAACGTGACGTTGAAGCCAATGAAGGTCAGCCAGAAGTTGAGCTTGCCCAGCTGCTCGCTCATCAGCCGGCCGGTCATCTTGGGGAACCAGTAGTACACCGCGCCGAGCAGGGGGAACACCGCGCCGCCGATGAGCACATAGTGCAGGTGGGCTACGACAAAATACGTGTCGTGCGACTGCAAATCGAAGGGGACGGAGGCGACCATGACGCCCGAAATGCCGCCGATGACAAACGTGGCGATAAAGCCGAGCACATACAGCAGCGGCGTCTTGATATTGAGCTTGCCATGCCAGAGAGTGGCTAGGGCCGAGAAAATCTGAATCCCGCTGGGGATGCTGATGACCATACTGGCGATGGTGAAGACGCTCAGGCCGAGAATGGGCAGGCCCGTGGCAAACATATGGTGGACCCACAGGCCAAAACTGAGGACGCTAATCGAAACCAGCGAGATGACCAGCAGGGCGTAGCCGACCACGGCCCGCCGCGCGAAGGCGCCCAGGATTTCGCTCACCATGCCCAGGGCCGGAATAAAGATGATATACACCTCAGGGTGACCGAAGAACCAGAACAGGTGCTGCCACAGCAGGGGGTTGCCGCCCAACTCCGAGTTGAAGAAGTTGGTGTTGATCCCCCGGTCCAGCATTAGCTCGGTGGTGGCGACGACGATGGACGGCATGGCGAAGATGACCATGAACGCCGTCGCCAGCATGGCCCACACAAACACCGGCACGCGGTTCAAGGCCATGCCGGGGGCGCGGAATTTGAAGATGGTGATGATGAGTTCGGTCGCCGCGATCAAGGCCGAGATCTCGGTGCCGGTGATGAGCGCGGTATAGATGTCCATGCCGTAGCTGGGCGAATAGCGCGTCTCGGTCAGCGGCGTGTAGGCAAACCAGCCGCCATCCGGGGCCGTGCCGATGAACAAGCTGAGCCAGAGGATAATGCCGGCGAAGAGATAGGTGTAGTACCCGTAGGCGTTGGCCCGGGGAAAGGCCACGTCGCGCGTGCCGACCATGAGCGGCACAAAGTAGATGCCCACGCCGAGCATGATGGGCACGGCGAAGACAAACATCATGGTGATGCCGTGGACGCTGAAGAGCCGATTGTACTGGTCGGCATTCAGGAACGTGTTCTCGGGGTACATCAACTGGATGCGCATCAGCAGGGCGGCGGTCCCGGCCAGGACAAAGAACATAAAGCCGGTGAAGATGTAGCGTTTGCCGATATCCTTGTGATTGACAGCCGACAGCCAGCCTACCAGGCCGGGCTGGCGCTGCCAGAGGAGGCGCAGGGTCGCGGTGTGGTCAAGGGCGGACTGGTTAGTGCTCACGGCAGTATCTCGCTTAGCGCAGCGTCTCTAAATAGGCCAGGAGGTTCTGCAAGTTTTGCGCGTTCAGGTACATGTTGGGCATCAGGTTGCCGGGTTTGACGTGCTGCGCGTCGCTAACCCAGCCCGCCAGATTGCCCCGGTTGCGGGTCAGGCTCGCGCCGGCGATGGTGAGCCGGCTGTTGAGGTGCGTCAGGTCTGGCCCCAGATCAATGTAGCTCCGATCCACGTTCTTGTCGTCCAGGCCCAGCACGCGATGGCAGAACACGCAGCCGGCCGAGACAAACACCTGCTGGCCCTGCACGGCGGCCGGGTCGGTGGGCGGCGGGGCCGGCTGCTGTTGGGCCGTGAGCCAGGCGTTGAAGTCGTCCTGACCCTGCGCCACGACCATAAAGCCCATGTGAGCGTGCTGGAGGCCGCAGAATTCGGCGCACTCGCCGCGATAGACGCCCGTTTCGTCCGCCTGGAGGGTCAAGCTGTTGGTCCGCGTGGGAATCAGGTCCATTTTGCCGTGGAGTTCGGGCACCCAGAAGCTGTGAATCACATCGGCGGCTTCTAGTTGAATCTGGACCGGCGCTCCCACCGGCAGGTGGATTTCGTTGGCCGTGGTGATACCCTGGTCCGGGTATTCGATTTGCCACCACCAGCGGCGGGCAATGACCCTGACCTGGGTCGCGGGCTGGCCCGGCGAGTTTTCGACCGAGGCCAGGGTGTAGATGCTGTGGCTGAAGACGACGGCTAGCACCACGAGGGGGAGGGCAATCCCGCCCCAGATGGGCCAGCGGCGTCCCGTGTCGCCGCCGCTGCTGTCGGGATCCGTCGCGCTCGATCCCCGTCGGCGTCGCAGGAGGGCGGCGAACAGGAGAAGCATCACCAGCACCCAAATCGCCGCGCCGAGGGCCAGCATCACCCACCAGTGTTGGGCGAGTTGGGCGGCCGCGGGACCACGGGGGTCCAGGGCCGAGGGCGTCCTGGGCGGGCTGATGGGCGAGGTCGCGCAGCCTGTGAGCAGCAGGAGGAGGACGAGAAGGGTGCTAGTGCGACACAGAGGCTTCATCATAGGGCCGTTCTTCAGCGTCGATTGATCAGGTCAGTCAGGCTGGGCTGATGGTACAGGTAGGCGGCGATGTTCTTCGCCTCGTCTTGTGTCACCCCCAGGTTCGGCATGGCCGTACCCGGTTCGATTGTCTGGGGGTCTTGAATCCACTGGACCAGGTTCGCGTCGGTGTTCGCCAGGCGACCGGCGATGTAGGTGCGTTCGTAGAAGTGGTCGAGGGGAGGGGCAGCCATGCTATCCGCGCCCGGTACGCCCGGAATCGTGTGGCAGGAGCCGCAGCCGTAGGTGGCGATGAGGTCCCGCCCCGCCGCGACGGCCGGATCATTCGCGGAGCGGCGCGGTTCAGGCACGCCGTTGACGCCGCTTGAACAGGCGGCGAGCAGGAGTAAGACGGCGACCACGACGCCTAACGGAATAGCTTTAGACGACATATGGAGTAAGAGGGGGGCGAGCCAATCGAGCGGCGAAAGGTCGCTCTTGGGGCGCAACTAGCAATAATTGTGCCACAATCCCCCGGTGTCAAGGGGCGGCGGGGCGGCGGTACACCTATACTTGACCGTGGCCCTGCGCATTGGGTATAGTTCGAGGGAATACGTTCAGGGGAGAACACATGGGGACGATTCTGGTGACCGGGGCGTCGGGGAACGTGGGGGCGGAGGTCGTGCGGCGGCTGCGGGAGGCGGGGGCAGCGGTGCGGGTGGCAGACCGGCGGCCCAAGGCCGAGGCGGGCGTCGAGAGCGTCGTCTTCGACTTTGGCGACGCGGCGACCTTCGGCCCGGCCCTCCAGGGCGTCGAGAAGCTGTTCCTGCTGCGGCCGCCCGCCCTGGCCGACACGAAGCGCTACTTCATCCCCGTGATCGAGGCGGCGCGGGCGGCGGGTGTGCGCCACATCGTCTTTCTGTCGCTGCTGGGCGCGGAAAAGAACAAGGTCGTGCCCCACGCGGGCATCGAGGCGGCTATCCTCGCGTCGGGCGTGCCGTACACCTTCCTGCGCCCCAGTTTCTTCATGCAGAACCTATCCACGACCCACCGCGACGACATCCGCGACCGGGGCGACATCCTGGTGCCGGCGGGGCGCGGCAAGACCAGCTTTATTGACGTGCGGGACATCGCGGCGGTGGCCGCCAGGACGCTGACCGAGCCGGGGCATGAGAACAGGGCCTATCCCCTGACCGGGTCGGAGGCCCTGGACTACGGCCAGGTCGCCCAGATTCTGAGCGAGGTCGTGGGCCGCCGCATTGTCTACTCGAACCCGTCCATCCCGCGCTTTGTGCTGCACATGCGGCGGCGGGGCCTGGCCTGGGGCTTCATCTTCGTGATGGTCGGCATCTACACTACGTGCCGCCTTGGGCTGGCGGGGGGCATCACCCCCGACACGCAGCGCTTACTCGGCCGCCCGCCCATTACCATGCGGCAGTTCGCCGCCGACTACCGCGACTGCTGGCTCCCCTAAGCTACCTCCACTGGCAGGCCGAGAAAGGCGCCGTACCGCTGGAGGGCCAGGTTGACGGCGCCCCCCTCGGCGTGGGTGAGGGGCCGGAAGGGCGTCATCTCCACCACAACGGCGTCTGCGCGCAGGTCGCGCCGCCACGTTCCCACCACCTGACCGTCCAGGACGAGGATATAGCTCAGGGCGTTGCCCAGCGCCCACAGCCGCGCCGCGTGCTCCTCCGCCACGACCGGCCGGCGGTCTTTGTAGCCCGCGATGTACTCGTCGTAGATGGACAGCAGGTGCGCCTGGGGCGAGGGGGGTGAGGCGGGCGAGGGGGGCGGAAAGAACAGGGTCTGGCCGTCTACGGCGGCCTGGTCAAGCCCGGCCTTGACGTGCCTCAGGCCGACCGTCGCCTCGGCGACGGTCAATCCGGACCAGCGGGCGAAGTCCGGCACGCTGGCCGGACCCCGGCTGGTGAAGTAGCGCCCCGCGAGTTCCGCCAGCGCCGCCTCGCGGTCCAGGACCCGTGCCTGGGGCGCGCGTTCCGCCAGGAGGGCATAGGTGAACTGCCGACCCCGCCGTGGCCCGCTACAGATCAGCCCGTCTAGCTCGGCGTGCATCACCAGGTAGGCCAGGCGCTGGCCGGTCCCCGTCACGACGCCCGCCCGCTCAAGACAGTCGCGTAGCTCGTCGCGGGTCAGGTAGGTGTGGCCCGCCAGCGCGCTGACCAGGGCGGCGTCGCTCCGGCCGAAGGTGGCCTGATCCAGACCCAGCTTGCGGTACATGCTGGCGTTGACGGCGTGGACACGCGGCGCGGTGAGCGCGAGCAGCCAGCGAATGTCGGCGGGGGTGACGAAGTGCCAGGTAGGGCGCAGGACATGGGTGCGCAAGATGGCGCCGCTGTTGAAGGCCGCGTCTAGCGCCGCGTCCGTCGCGTCGGCCAGCCGTTGCGCCAGCCCCCACTTCGCTCCGGCGTAGTCTTGGGACTGGACCGCCGCCAGCCAGCCCACCGCCTCACCTGGTTGGACGAACGGCTCGCCATGTAGGCGCTGGTTGTGGAGGCGCCGACGGGCAATGTCCGGGTACGTCAGCGAGGGGCTGGGGCCGGCCTGGGGCGCCCCGCTCATGAGTCCTTGCCCGCGTCGTGGTCGCCCCCGTCAGCGCCTGACCCTCGCTGGCGCTCTGGAGGCGACGTCAGGTCGGTAATGAACAAAACAACGAATGTCGCCAGCCCCACTACAATCCCCAGCCCCCAGAACCAGGTGCCAATTGCCAGGCCGACCGCCCCCGTGATCCAGATGGCCGCCGCCGTCTTGATGCCGCGCACGTCGGTGCCGCTCTTGAAGATGACCGCGCCGCCCAGGAAGCCGATACCCTGGAGGATACCCTGGAGGGCGCGGCTCAGGGAGGCGGGGTCGGTGGCGGACAGGTGCTTGGCGAGGAGCATGTAGGTGGCGCTGCCCAGCGCCACCATGATCATGCCCGCGATGCCGATGGCCTTCTGGTGCAGTCGGCGTTCGTAGCCAATTAGCCCACCGATGGCGGCGGCCAGCAGCAGCCGTGTCGCAATCGCCATCAAGCTCAGCGCTTCAGTTTCGTTGGCGTTCATACTTCAACTCCGTTGTCCGCAATGACCCCCCGATACCACAGCGCGCTCTGCTTGGGGAGGCGCTGCTGCGTGGCGTAGTCGGTCCAGACGATGCCGAAGCGTTGCTGGTAGCCCTTGGCCCACTCGAAGTTGTCCATCAGCGACCAGACGAAGTAGCCCGCCAGGGGCACGCCGGCTTGAATCGCGCGCTGGGCGGCGGCCAGGTGGTCGCGCAGGTAGGCGATGCGGCGTTCGTCGGGAACCTGGCCCTCGGCGTTGGGGCCGTCGGAGTAGCTGGCGCCGTTCTCGGTCACATACAGCTTGGGAACCTGGTACTCGAAGTGGAGGCGGCACAGCAGGTCGTAGAAGCCCTGGGGGAAGACTTCCCAGTCCATCTCAGTCCACTCGCTGCGTGGCGCCATAAAGACCGTCTGCGGCAGGTTGTCGGGCGCGGCCGCGTCGCGGACGACGGCGCGGGAGTAGTAGTTGACGCCGAGGAAGTCGGTCGGCGCGGCGATGGCGCGCAGGTCGCCCTCCTGAACCACCGTCATGCCCTGCGGGCCAAGCTGGCCGCGCCCCGTGTAGTCGGCGACCATATCGGCCGGGTAACGGCGTCCATACAGGGGGTCGAGGAACCAGCGGTTGAAGTAGCCGTCGAAGTAGCGGGCGGCTTCGCGGTCGGCGTAGCTGGGCGAGGCCGGGTAGGCCGGGGTGAAGTTGAGGGTGATGCCCACCTCGGCGCCGGGGCTATTGCGGCGGAGGACCGGCACGGCCCAGCCGTGGGCGAGCAGGACGTGGTGGCTGGCGGCCAGGGCGGCGGGCCAGTCCTGCCAGCCGGGCGCGTGCTCCCCGATCTGGTGGCTGAGCAGGCTGACGCACCACGGTTCATTGATGGTGATCCAGTGCTTGACGCGGTCGCCCAAGGCGCTGCTGACGATGTCGGCATACTCGACAAAGGCCTGGGCGGTGGCGCGGGACGGCCAGCCGCCCGCGTCCTGGAGGGCCTGGGGCAGGTCCCAGTGGTAGAGGGTCGCAAAGGGCGTGATGCCCGCTTCGAGCAGGCCGTCCACCAGGTTCTGGTAGAAGTCCAGGCCAGCCCGGTTGACCATCCCCCGCCCGATGGGTAGGATGCGCGGCCAGGCGATGGAGAAACGGTAAGCATGCAGGCCGAGGTCACGCATGAGGGCGATGTCCTCGCGCCAGCGGTGGTAGTGGTCGCAGGCGGTGTCGCCGGTGCTGCTGTCGATGATTTTGCCAGGGGTGTGGGTGAAGCGGTCCCAGATAGATTCGCCCTTGCCGTCCTCCTGCCACGCGCCCTCGATTTGATACGCGGCGGTGGCGGTCCCCCAGGCAAATCCGTCGGGGAATAGGAGTTTGTCGGCCATGCTATGTCCTCCTCGCCTGAGACAACCGCCCAGGCTGAAGCCAGTTGGAAAGATGCAGCGATACGCCCATCATTATAGGACAGGCCAGGTGACAGCAGAAATTGGGCCACCTGCGCGTGACTAAATGCGTCTGAATGGTATAGTATAGAGTAGACAGGCGATGTGTGACCCGGCCTGAGCCTGGGAGAGAGCGAATGGAGGATGAGGGGATGGCCCAACCGGCCGCGCCGCGCCTTGAGGCGTTGATACTCGACGACGCGGTCTGGGGCGAAGATGAAGCGGCACTCGTCGCCCTGGCCCGCCAGGACCGACGCCAGTTCACCGCTCTCTACCGCTGCTACCTCAAACCCGTCTACGGCTACTTCTACCGGCACGTCGGGTCGGTCCAGGACGCCGAAGACCTCACGGCGGCCACCTTCAGCCAGGCCCTGGCGAGCCTGGATCGCTACCAGGAGCAGGGGCGCTTCGCCGCGTGGCTGTTCAGCATCGCCCGCCACCAGCTGCACCGCCATCAGCGGGGCCGACCGTGGACGACGCAGCCGTTGCCGGCCGAGTTAGCCGTGGCCGCCGAGCACGAGCTAGAGGCCCAGAGCCTCGGCCAGGACGAAAGCCGGCGGCTCCAGGGGCTGATACAGACGTTGCCGGCTGAGCAGCGCGAAGCCCTGACCCTGCGGTTCTTTGCCGAGTTACGGACGGCGGACGTGGCCCGCCTCATGGGCCGCTCCGAGGGCGCGGTCAAGATGCTGGTCCACCGCGCTGTGACGACGCTGCGCGACCACCTGCGCGGGGAGGAGAAGCGATGAGCGGTCAACCGACACCCGACGACCTGGACAGGTATCTGGACCAGGGCCGCGCCGGCCGACAGCCGGCGAACGAGGGGCTGGATGAGGCAACCCGTCAGGTCGTGGACAGGCTCCACCGCCTGGCGGACCAGCCGCCGCTGCGCGATGACTTCGTCGCCTCCCTCGAACAGCGGTTACTGCGTGAGGCAAGTCAGATGGCTGCCATCCCTCCCCTCTCCCCCTGGCGGAGGGTCAGGGCCAGGGTCTTAAGGCTCGTAGGGTCTGAAGGCGCGCCACGCGAGGCGGGAAGAAGTTGGTCTACGTATACTGTCACGGGGCTGGCCGCCCTCGCCGTGGTCCTTGCCCTCTTCCTTCTGCTGCGTCCCTTGACGAACCGGAGCGCCACCCTCGCCGCGCCGACCGCCACCCCGCCGCCCCCTCTCACGCCTGGCCCGCTGCCAACGGGGGCTGTCTCGATTGTCGGCGTGCCCGGCTTCGCCACGCCCACCCCCTTGCCGCCTGGCGTCAACGTCGCGCCCCTGCCCGTCCCGACTGCCTGGGCCTTTGAAGGCCGCCTAGGCGGGCCGCTGGTCACCGCGCGGTCCAGCGCCTTCGCCTACGCGCTACACCTGTGCTCCGGGGAGGTGATGCCCGTCTACGAGCGGACGCTCAACGAGTTGCGGCCCTTTGTCGGCCAGGAGGTCAGGGGGATGGCAGGGGCAACGGGCGTTTCTATGGCGCCCTGGCTGCCGGACGGGCCGACGGTGCTTCAGATCAGCCCCGCGCCCGGCGTGTGCCCGCCGCCGACGCCCGTGCCCTCCGGCCAGCCGACACCCTTGCCCACCGGAACGCCCTTCACCCTCACCGGGCATGTGGCGACACGGGTGACTGTGCCAGACGGCGGCTTTGCCTACCTCATGACCCAATGCGATGGCTCGGACCTGCAGCTCACCGAGCGGACGCCGGGCCAGCTTGAACCCTTTGTCGGTCAGGATGTGTACCTGATTCTGGCGACCGAGTGGCGCCGCCCGCCCAGTCTGCCGCGCATCATACCCGCCTACATCCCGCTCTTCGTCCAGCCCGGCCCGCCTTGCACCGCGCCCGTCCCCGCGCCCATCCCGCTGACCCAGACGCCGGATGCTGTCAACCCCGCCAGTACGCCGACGCTTGTCTCGCCCGCCGCAGAGAAGCCCCTGCCCCCACCGACCGCCCTACCCCCCGCGATTGCGGTGGGGCGCCTGGGCGCCGCCCAGTCTCGACCTACGCTCGGTACATTCTATCCGTTTGAACGCTGTGATCGGACGGTCTACTGGACGGTTGAAGCGCAGCCTGGTCTGCTGGCCCCCTATGTCGGTCAGACTGTGCGGCTCTACGCTGAACCACGCGGCATCCCGTCTAATCCAGGCGATGAGCCGCAGTTGACCGTCTTCCAGGTCGAAGCCGTTCCGGAGGGCTGCCCTGCTGTAATGCCTACCCCCACCCCTCCCTCGCCGGTAGCCGCCGTGTACGACTGGCTTTCACCAGACGGCCAATGGACCGCGAGCGTGAGCGTGGGTCAGCCGAGTGCCGCTACTACGAACGGTGGCCGCCAGCCGGTGCAGTTGCGGGTGCGGCGGACCGACGGCAGCGTAAACTGGACGGTGGTGGACGACGTCGAGCGCGCCAGTGGTTGGCTCACACCGGCCCCTCAGTACTGGACACGCGACGGCGGCTTCCTGTACTACGCCTTCGGCTTTGAGGTCCACCGCGTGGACCTGGCAACGGGTCAGGCCCAGCCGGTGGCGCTGGACGTGGCGCGCGCCGTCCGCGTCTCACCCGACGAGACCAAGCTGGCCTACCTGGACTGGAAGATGCGCTTGACGGTGCGCGACCTCCAGGGCCAGGGGGTCCAGCAGATGGAGGTTCCAGGGTTGCAGGACGCCGTCCATGTCCACGACCTGGTCTGGGGGCCCGACAGCCGCGCCGTGGCGTTCAGCTACCCGACGGTGGATGGTCGGCAGTCGCTCATCCGCGTCAACCTCGCGCCGTTCAAGCTGTACTGGCAGGTCCATCGCACCGGCCCATCGCTCACCCTCACCGGCTGGCCGCAGGCTGACCAGATGCTAGCGAAGGACGACCAGGGGAAGGCGTATCGGGTCAACGCCGAGACGGGACAGGTCACGCCGATGGAGTTTTGACAACGTCCCGTCTCCGCGCTACCCTTTGCCCTATGAGCGACCTGCACCTCACCCCCTCCCTCCGCTTCGGCACGTCAGGTGTTCCCGACTCCTCGCCCAAACCCTCCTCGGAGGCGGGCGTCATCCGCAGCCGTGAACTGGGGCTGGACTGCATGGAGATGGCGATGGTCCAGAAGGTGACCATCGGCCCGGCGACGGCGGCCAGGGTACGCGCCGTCGCGGAGCGCGAAGACGTGGCGCTGAGCATCCACGCCCCGTACTACATCAACCTCAACAGCCAGGACCCCCAGAAGCTCGCCGACAGCCAGGGGCGCATCCTGGCGGCGGCCCGTGCGGGCGACCTGTGCGGCGCGCGTAACATCGTCCTCCACCTGGGCTTTTACCACGACAACACCCCCGCCGAGACGACCGCTATCCTCTACCGCCACCTCAAGCCGGTCGTCGAGCAACTCCAGGCCGAAGGCTCGCGGGCGGTCCTGCGGCCCGAAGTGATGGGCCGCGTCAGCCAGTGGGGCGACCTGGACGAGACGCTGGACCTCTGCGCCGCCCTGCCGGGCCTGCTGCCCTGCCTCGACGTGGCCCACCTGTACGCCCGCCACCAGGGGGCGTATAATACCTATGCCGAGTTCCTGG
>CAZFUK010000005.1:0-12712 GCA_964522005.1 uncultured Anaerolineales bacterium
TACCTTGCGTGTTCGTTTGCTGTTGTTCTCCCTGTTCGCGTTGATGCTCGCTGCTCTTGCCACCCTCGCCCTCGCCGCTCCCAGCGTTCCCAACCTGAGCTTCGCCCCTACCCCCGTGACCATCACGGCGCCGGGGGTAGGCATGGTGGAGCTGCGCGTGACCGGCGCCCAGGACCTGGGGTCGTATGAGGTCGATCTGGCCTTCGATCCGGCCGTGGTGACAGTCGACCGGGTTGAGCGGGTCATTGGAACGCCGGCGCAGCCCACGCCGGGGCGGGACTGGACATCGCTGCCCCTCAGCGATGACCCTGACGTGACCTTCGACCCGCGCGGCCCCGGCCTGATCGCCTTCGGCGCGTACAGCGAGGGGGATGGGGCAGGCGCCGACGGCGATGTGACGCTGGCCCGTGTGTATCTGCGCGGCGTCGAGGCGGGCACGAGCGCGCTGCGCATCGAGCACGCGCTGGTGACCAACACGCAGGCTATCACCGACACGCCGACAGCGGGTGAGGGCCAGGCGCAGGTGACAGGCCCGGCGCACCGGCTGTACCTGCCGCTGGTGGTAGGGGGGACGATGGTCGGCTCGCCAGGGCCGTAGTCGCCCAGGGCCGTCGGCCGTTGTCCCGCCAGAGCCCAACGCTCGTGGCGCTGGCGGCGCACGCCAGGGTAGCCAGGGGTAACACGCCTGGCCTCACCAGAGTGGAATGCGAGAACAAATCGCATTCCACTTTCAATTTTTGCAAATCCGATTTCAATTTTTGCAAATACCCCTTGACAAACGATGAAAGAGGTGTATACTGGACGCTAAGGAGAGGCCATGTACCCGATTGTCGCCCGTTGTCCCGTCTGCCAGGGTGAGATGACCGTCACCCATCTGCGCTGCCGCGCCTGTGACACCGAGCTGGTGGGCGCATTCCAGGTCAGCCGCCTGGGGTCGCTGTCGCCCGCGCAGATGGCGTTTGTGGAGCTACTGCTCAAGCACAGGGCGAACGTGGGCAAGGTCGCCGAGGAAATGGGCGTGTCCCACCCCACCGCGCGGGGGCGGCTGGACGAAATCGCGCGCGCGCTGGGCTACGAGCCAGAGACGGCGGAGACGATCAACCCGGAGCGGCGGCGCGAGATTCTGGCTCAGGTGGCCGAAGGCACGCTCAGCGCCGAGGACGCGGCGCGGCAACTGCGAGGGTAGAGGCATGAGGCTGGCTCTCAGCGATGGCGCACGACAGGTGAGCAATGGGGTACGTCCCTTCGACCCGGGCCGCGACGTTGGCGCGGTCGCCGATGTCATCGAGATCGCCTTCGTGGATGAGTTGGGACCGAACGACCGGGGCGTGCTGCGGGACTTTCGATTGATGCAACTGGCCGCGCCGTTCCTGTGGCTGGCCTCGCGCAGTGTGCCTGACTTCGATGCCGTCTTTGGCGGCTTCGTGTGGGCGGAGGGCGGGCGCATCGTCGGTACGGTGAGCCTGACCCGGCTGGGCGAGACGGGCGCGCACTGGCTGATCAGCAATGTGGGTGTGCTGCCCGAGTATCGGGGGCGCGGCATCGCTCGCGCCCTGATGGAGGCGGCCATCGGCGCGGTGCGGCGCAAGGGAGGGCGGTTGATCACCCTCCAGGTGCGCAGCCAGAACGAGCGCGCTTATCGCCTGTATCGCCGCCTGGGGTTCCAGCTGATGGAGCAGACCGTGGTCCTCGACCGCGCGGCCGGCCCGGTCCCCGCGCTGGACGCGCCGACCATCCCGCTGCGGCTCTGGACGACTGCCGATGCCGACCGCACCCTCGATCTGACCCAGGCGGTCGTGCCCGATACCTACCAGGCGCTGCTGCCCCTGCGGCGGGCGGAGTTTCGGTTCGACACGGGTGGCGGGCCGGGTCACCCAGTGGCGGAATGGCTGCGCGGCTCGACGACCTATCGCCTGGCCGTTCCCGACGGGGATGAGTTCGCGGCGATGGTCACGCTCAAGGCGCGACGGCGCGGCGGCCCCCATCACATCGAGATGAGCGTGCGGCCCCGCTGGCGCGGGCAGCTGGAGCGGTCGCTGGTGGCGCAAACGATGGGCATCGCGGCCCGCTATGGGCAGCGCACTATGACCGCTCACCTTCGACCCGACGAGGCGGCGGTAATCGCTACCTTACAGGAGATTGGCTTTCGGCCGATGTATACGTTGGACCGGCTGGGACTGAGACTTGCATGAGAAGAGAGATTGGAGATTGGGGATTTGAGATTACGGCCTCACGTTTCACACATCACTGAGTCACGCCGCCCTCAACATAGACTACATAGCACGTAAAGCCACCTGTCCTCGACAAGACCCATAACAGGACAGTCTACACGCCGCGCCTGCGCGACGGCGCGGCCCTGTGCGTCCTGACGACGATGGTAACGAGACGAGACTGCGGGAGGCAGGCATGAACCAACCGACGAGCGCCGCGCTGGCGGAGATGATACAGCCGACGGATGCCCGCGCCCTGGGCGAGGCTTTCGTGGCCGGACTGGCTGCGGCGACACCCGACGCGCTGGCCGCGCTGCTGACCGAGGACGTGGGTCTGCGCGATTTTACCACCGACCACCTGCGGGCATTGCGCGGGCACGACAAGGTGGTCGCCTATCTGCGCAGCGAGCGGGAAACGCGGCCCGACTGGCGGGTGTCCCCACTGAGCGTCGTCGGCAGTGACGAGCGGGTGGCCGTGGAGTACCGTGCCCAGTACACCGCCGAGGGGCGCTACCAGGAAGAGGCGCGTAGCGCGTTCCTGCAAGTGCGCGATGGCCGGGTCCATACCATCGACGCCTACCGCACCGCGCCCATCCCCAGCGCGCACCGCGACGCTTACATCGCCCCGGCTGATTTGAGCGATACGGAGATCGGGCGGCTGTTCGAGGAGTTGCAGGCCGCCTGGGATGTCCGGGGCTACATCCCGCTGACGATAGACGCCTGGCGCAGCATCCGCGCCGGGTGGGGCGGCAGCGGCGATGCCCACCCTGGCAGTAACGGCATTGTCGATTTCAACTCGCCGGCCGAGGTGGCCGACGAAAGAATCGAGACGGCCATTGACCACTTCCGCCGACGCGGCATCGGCTTCACCTGGTATGTCTCGCCCTTCGACGAGCCGCGCGACCTGCCTGAGCGGCTGGAGCGCCACGGCCTCATCCTGGCGGGTGACACGGTGGGCATGGCGCGTGTCGGCCTGGCCCCCAGGGATATCGTGGTCAACCCCGACGTCGAGATTCAGGAGATCGACGGGAACGACGAGGCGGCTATCGAAGCGCAACTACAAATCTACGCCGAGTGCTTCCACTGGACGCCCGCGCAGCTTGACGAGCGACGGCCAGGCTTCCTGGAAGAGTACCGCACCCCCCAGCGCCGCGAGACGGAGCGCGGCTACCTGGCGTGTCTCGACGGCCGCCCCGTTGGCACGGCGACCCTCATCTACAAGGTGGGGCTGGCCTACATGGGCGGCGCGGCTGTGCTGCCAGAGGCGCGCGGACGGAAGGTGTACGCCTCGCTGCTGGCGTATCGGCTGGCCGAGGCCGATACCCGCGGCTACCACATCGCGGCCATCCAGGCGGGGCCTATGAGTCGCCCCATCGTCGCCAGGCACGGCTTCAAGCCCTATATGCGCCGCCTGATCTACGGCTGGATGCCGCAGCCGGACCTGGCCGTGATTCGGTCGCTGGTGCCTCAGGAGTGACCCGGCCGACCAAAGACGTGACGATTCCGCGCGAGCGGAGAGGCTGACAATGAGCGGAGGGAGTCCGATGCTAGACCTGAAAGTGGTTGCGCCGGTCATTGCGACCAATGGCAGCAAGCCCTATACGCCGCCCAGCGACCACGTCATGGTTGCGGCGCGCGACCTGCGCAAGGTTTTCGCCAGGCGCAGTCAGGCGAGCCTATGGCAACGCCTCAAGCCGGGGCCGAAGCCCCAGGCGGAGCCGTTCGTCGCCGTGGCCGGCGTCAGTTTCGATATCTACGAGGGCGAGATTTTCGGCCTGCTGGGCCCCAATGGCGCGGGGAAGACGACGACCATTCGTATGCTAGCCACGCTGCTAGAGCCGACGAGCGGCACGGCAGTCATCAACGGCTACGATGTGGTACGCCAGGCAGACGTGGTGCGGCAGAACCTGGGCGCGGTGCTGACGGGCGAGCGCAGCATCTACTGGAAGCTGACCGGCCGCGAGAACCTCGAATACTTCGCCGCCCTGTATCACCTGCCGCCGGACCGTATCAAGCCGCGCGTCGCCGAGCTACTGGAGCGGCTGGGCCTGGCCGCCCGTGCCGACGAGTACGTGGAGCGCTACTCGTCGGGCATGAAGCAGCGTGTCGCCATCGCCCGCGCCCTACTGGCGAACCCGCCGGTGCTGCTGCTAGACGAGCCGACCATCGGCCTCGACCCGCAGTCGGCGCGCAACCTGCGCGAGTTGATTCTGGAGATCAAGAACGAGGGGCGGACCATCCTGCTGACGACCCATTATATGGAAGAGGCCGACCAACTCAGCGACCGCATCGGCATCATTGACCAGGGGCGCATCATCGCCCTGGACACCTCGGCCAACCTGAAGCGGTCCATCAACCAGTTAGATATCCTGCAACTGGAGGTCGAGAACTTCGAGCCGAGCCTGGTCGAGACGCTCACGTTGATGCCGACGGTCGAGAACGTCATCTCCCACTCCGGCGAGCCGACGTGGTCGCTGGCCCTGCACACGGGCGACAGCCGCGCCCTGCTCCCAGCGGTGATTCACCTGATTGGCTCGCGGGGCGGCCAGATTCGCGCCATGCAGGTCGCTCAGCCGACGCTGGAAGACGTGTTCATCTCGCTGACCGGCAAGCAGTTGAGGGACTAAGATGCAAACCCTGACCCAACGCAGCCTCCTGTCGGAGCTACGCGCCATCCTGGCCGTCGCCAACAAGGAGTGGACCATCTTCCGCCGCTACCCGACCTGGATCGCCGGCTTCCTGTTCTGGCCGGTCATGTTCCCGCTGGCGGCGATTATGACGGCGCGCGCCCTCGGCGGCCCGGGCGGGTCGGGCTTCGGCGCCTTCGCCCAGTTGGCCGGCACGCCGGACTATGTCGCCTACATCGCGCTGGGCAACACGGTCTACATGTGGATGAACATTACCCTGTGGGGCGTGGGGCTGACGTTGCGCAACGAGCAGATGCGCGGCACGCTGGAGTCGAACTGGCTCTGCCCCGTCTGGCGCATCTCGATGGTCGTCGGCCAGAGCCTCCAGCACCTGGCGACCTCGCTGGTCTTCCTGGCGATTACCTTTGTCGAGTTCTGGCTGGTGTTCGGCGTCCAGATTGTGCGCGGCCACATTGGGCTGGCGCTGCTCGTCCTGGCGCTGCTCGTCCCGTGCATCTACGGCATCGGCATCGTCTTCGGCAGCCTGGTGCTGCGCTTCAAGGAGCCGAACGCCATGGTGTTCCTGGTGCGGGGGCTGGTGATGATCTTCTGCGGCGTGTCCTACCCGCTGGCCGTCCTGCCCGGCTGGATGCAGACCGTGGCCCAGTACATCCCGCTGACCTACGCCATCCAGGGCATCCGTGACATCGGCCTGCGCGGCGCGACCCTGGCCGAGCTAGGGCCGACCCTGACGCCGCTGGCCTGGTTCGCCGTCCTGCTGCCCCTGCTGGGCTTCGTGACCTTCACGGTGACGGAGCGGCGCGCCCGCCGGACCGGGGCGCTGGGACAATATTAGGGTGTTCGTCGCGCGGGGCTAAACCCCCGCGCTGGGCAGGCGAAGCCCAAGGGGCTACGTCTTTAGCCCGTCAGGGCTTTGTGTGAGTAGCCCAGCGGCTTTAGCCCTGGGCGATGGAGCGGAGGTCGAGATGGTGAGCTTATCCCAGCCGAACTGGCAGACATATGTACGAGCGGTCCGCGCCATCGCGCTCAAGGACCTGCTGCACTTCCTGCGCTACCCGCTGAACGCGGTGTTCCAGGTGCTGCACCCGCTGATCTGGATCACCCCCGTCTACTTCCTGGGGCAGACCTTTGTCAGTGGGCAGGGCGCCGCGACCGGCTTCGCCGCCTACGTCGGCACCGCCGACTACATGTCGTTTATCCTGATTGGCACCGTCCTGTCGCACTACGTGGCGACGGTGTTCTGGGGCATCGGCTTCTCGCTCAAGACTGAGATGGACCAGGGCGTCCTCGAGAGCAACTGGATGACGCCCAACCCGCGCTTGCTGATGCTGGGGGCGCGCACCATCGCCGCCTTCATCATCACCACGATCACCGACGCGGTCTTCCTGGTCATCGCGGCCTGGCTGTTCGGGTTCCACCCCTCGGGTGATGTGGTGGCGGCGGTGCTGACCGTCCTGCCGACCATTCTGGCCCTGTACGGCTTCGGGTTCGCCTTCGCCGCCGTGGTCCTGTTGATGCGCGACGCCAACACCATGGTGGACATCACGCAGTTCATGGTCAGCCAGTTATCCGGCACGCAGTACCCGGTCCAGGTGCTGCCGTGGTGGCTGCTGCCCCTGGCGCTCGCCCTGCCGCTCACCTACGGCTTCGACGCGGTGCGCGCCTTCCTGCTCGGCACCACCACGCTGCTCCCGCTCGGCTGGGAGTTGGGTATCCTCGTGGTCTTTATGGTCGTCATGATCGCGCTGGGCGCCTGGATCTTCGCCCGCGTCGAGCGCATCTGCCGCCAGCGCGGCACGCTGAGTATGCACTAGCAACGACGAAGGACGAAGGACGAAAGACCAACAAGCGGGAGACAATTGGTCCTTGGTCCTTGGTCATACCGCAAGAGGAGGTTGTCATGTCAGACGGAACGCAGGAACGTCTCCAAATCCTGAAGATGATCGAGGAAGGCAAGATTACGCCGGAGGAAGGGGCCAAGCTGCTCGAAGCCATCAAGGGCGCGGGCCGCGCGGTCTACGCCACGCCGCCCGGGGCCAACCTGGGCCAGGCGCAGGGCAAGTGGCTGGTCGTGAGGGTCACGGACATGCGCTCCGGCCGGCGCAAGGTCAATGTCAACATCCCCATGTCGTTGGTCAGCATCGGGGCGCGCATCGGGGCCAAGTTCGCGGCCCCGGTCAAGGTGGACCTGGACGAGATTATCAACGCGGCCCGCAGCGGCCAGCAGGGTAAGATCATTGATATCCAGGACGACGCCGAGGGCGAACGAGTCGAAGTTTTTGTCGAATAGGAGGACAAGCATGGACGAGCGAGTTTTCCCGGTCGAAGGACCGGCCCAGGTGCATATCCACAGCCTTGACGGCGACCTGGAGGTGGTCGGTGGCGCTGAGAACCAGATCAGCGTGGTCGCCGACGAGGACGAGATGCCCAATGCCCAGTGGGCGGACGGCGTGCTGACCCTGAGCGGGGGCCAGGACATGCAACTGCGTCTCCCCCTGTCGAGCCAGTTGACGGTCGAGCGCTGCGACGGGGATGTCAACCTGGTGAACGTGGGAACGGTGAGCTTGAAGTGGGTCGGCGGGGATGCCCAGGCCCACAACGTGGCCGACTTGAATGTCGAGTTTGTGGCCTCCGACCTGTCGGTCCACAACGCCGGCAACCTGAGCGGGGCACAGGTGCAGGGCGATCTTGAAGTCCATCGCGTCGGCAACGTCAACCTGGCGCGCGTCAGCGGCGATGTCGAGCTTCACCAGGCGCAGGACGTCAACATCACGGCGATTATGGGCGACCTGACGATCCACGCGGCGCAGAACGTGACCGTGGCGCAGGTATACGGCGACGCCGACCTTCACATGCTGTCGGGTAATCTCCAGATGGAAGTAGTGCGTGGGGATGTCCAGATCGAGAGCGCGGAGCAAGTCAACATCGACTCGGTCAATGGCGACCTCGCTGTGTCCGAAGCGCGCGGCTCGCTCCATGTCAAGCACGTCAATGGTGACGCCCGTCTCCAGGGTATGGCGCCCGAGGCGAGCCACCATATTCATACCGATGGAGATTTGGCGATTGGGCTGCAGCCAGGGCCGGTGCGGCTGGACGTGCGCGCCCACGGCTCCATCCGCTGGGACCGCTCACTCGGCCTGAACGTCGAGATGGACAACCGCCGTCAACTGGTGGCGAGTCTGGGCGAGGGCGGCGGCCAGATTACGGCCAGCACCCACGGCAGCGCGGCCATCTTCGCCGCTGGCGAGGAACGCGGCCGCCGAGGCCGGGGCCGCTGGAACGTGGCCGGCACCCCGGTGCCCCCTGTCCCGCCCATCCCGCCGATTCCGCCTATTCCGCCCATCCCGTCGGTGCGGGTCGGGGCGCCTGGCGTCCGCACCTCCGCCTTTGGGTTCGCCTTTGGCAACCAGCCCCGCCAGCGCCCCACCGTCTCGGCTGAGGAGCGCGCCGCCATTCTGCGCATGCTGTCCGAGGGCAAGATTAATGCTGAACAGGCCGCGCGCCTGCTGGACGCGCTGGGAGGCTAACATGATGGAAGAACGCATTGAGCAGGAGTTTGAGACCGGCCCCCAGGCCGAGGTGACTGTCGAGAACGTCAACGGCCCGATTACCGTCGAGGGCTGGGACGAGGCGCGGGTCCACCTGGACGCGCGACGGCGGGGCGAGCGGGCGCGCGTGATCTTCCACCACGAAGGGCCGCGGGTCGAGGTGCGCACCGAAATCGAGCCGCGCGACCGGGGCCTGACGGGCTGGTGGGGTCGCGAGGAGCCGGCCGAGGTGGAGTACACTCTGCGGGTCCCGCGTGACACGCGCCTCAAGCTCCGCAACGTCCACGGCCCGCTGCGCGCCGCCGCCTTCCGGGGGACCCTCGAGGCCAAGAGTGTGGACGGCCCGGTCCAGGTGTTTCAAGTGCTGGGCGAAGTCCGCGCCGAGGCGACCAACGGCAGTGTGGAGTTGACCGAGGTGCAGGGGCAGGCCCAGGCCTTCACCACCAACGGCAGCATTACCCTGCGCCAGGCCCAGGTGAACAGCGTCGTGGCCGAGACGGTCAACGGTTCGATTCGGATCGAGCCACTGACCGTGGGCTGCGCCGTTCGTGCCCGTACCGTCAACGGTGAGTTGACGCTCAGCGTGCCGGACGGGGTGGCGGCGGACCTGGAGGCCAACGGCGTGATGCTGCGCACGAGCATGGACATCAGCCACCAGAGCACGACGGCGAGCCGCACGACGTGGCGCGGGCGTGTCGGCAGCGGCGAGCCGAGCGCGCGCGTCAGCTTCAGCACGGTCAACGGCCACGTGAGGGTGACCGGCCCCCAGGGCGAGGTCCCGGCAGCGGTCGGCCAAGCGCCGGCTCTAGCGACCGTGGCGGCTGAGTGGCGCGAGGGCAGCGCCCCGGCGTCGGAACAGGCGCCTATGCCCACCGCCGTGGCGGCGGCTGACCGGCCGAGGGATGTCATGGGCATCCTCCAGGCCATCGAGCGCGGGGATGTCAGTGTCGAGCAAGGTCTTGAGATGATGAAGAAGCTGTAGGAGGGACGCTTATGTGTGACGATACTCAGGCGCGGGGTCGCGGCCATCGTGTGCGGGTCGAGATCAACGGCGAGGAGGTGGACGAGCGCGTCCGCCGTGTGGTCGAGCGGGCCGAGCGCCATGTTCACAAGAACATCAAGCCCCATCTGAAGCACCTGCGCCGCCAGATGCAAGGGATGGACTTCCAGGGCATCGTGGACAGCGCCATGGCCCGCGCCGGGGCCTGGGCCGAGGCTCAGCCCCAGCCGCAGCCGGAACGGCCAGCCAGCTACGCCGAGGAGCGCATGACGATTCTGCGCATGGTCCAGGAAGGCAAAATCACGGCGGAGGAAGCCGCCCGCCTGCTCCAGGCCCTGGAATAAGGACGGAGGACGGAGGACGGAGGACGGAAGTAGAATCCTCCGTCCTCCGTCTTTCGTCCTCTGTCAGCGCCCCAGCATCAGCCAGGCGGTGAAGATGCCGATGGCCGCGCCGGCGAAGACCTGGACCGGCGTGTGGCCGAGTAGCTCCTTGAGCCGCTCGTCGCTGATGGGGTGGCCCTGGAACAGTTCGTCTATGATCTGGTTGAGGAGGCGCGCCTGGCGGCTGGCCGCCCAGCGCACGCCCTGCGCGTCGAACATCACAATCGAGGCGAACGCCGCCGCGATGGCGAACAGGGGCGAGTTGAAGCCTTCCAGGATGCCGCACGCCCAGGCCGCGCCCGTCACCATGGCCGAGTGCGCGCTGGGAAAGCCGCCCGTGCTCACGAAGTAGCGCAGGTCGAGCTTGCGCGTGCCCACCAGGTGCCAGAGCAGCTTGATGCCCTGGGCGAGAAACCAGGCCGCCAGCGCGACGCGAAGCACGCCGTTAGCGGCAAGCTGCGCTAGAATGGCTCCTCCTCGTCCTCGTCGTCGTCCTCGTCCACGGCCTCGTCGTCCTCATCCTCGTCGTCGGCCACGGTCAACTGTTGGACCCGCAACTCGGCGGCGACCAGTTGCGCCGCGCACAGCCGCGCCAACTGGACGCCGCGCTCGTAGAGCGCGAGCGCGTCGGCCAGGGGCAGGTTGCCCGTCTCCAGTTGGTGGACCGTCGCCTCCAATTCGGCGTACGCGGCCTCAAAACTCAGCTCGGAGTCCATTCGTGCTCCATATCCCTCAAGCCTCAAAACAGTTTCCGCTGCCGCCCCACCGTCGTCTCAAAGGCGCCGTCCTCTACCTGGACCTGGAGGGGCTGGCCGGGACGGACCTGGCGCGTCAGATGCACCACCTGGCCGGTGGCCGGGTCGGTGACAATGGCGTAGCCCCGCCGCAAGACCGCCTGGGGGTCGAGGGCGGCCAGCCGCGCGGCCTGGCCGTCGGTCTGGGCGCGGGCGAGGGCCACCTGGTGGCGGACGCTCTGGCCCGCCTGCCGCACGAGGTCGGCCACGCGGCGGCGCTGGTCGTCCAGTTGGCGCTGTGGCGACAGCCGCGCCAGCCGACCGTCCAGCCGCGCCAGCGCCTCGGCCTTGTCGGCCAGCAGGCTCTCGAAGACCGAGTCCAGGGCCACGGCCGCGTCTTCCAACTGCCGACGCAGCCCCCGGCGGTCGGGCGTCACCAGTTCAGCCGCTGCTGTGGGCGTCGGAGCGCGCAGGTCGGCCACAAAGTCGGCAATGGTGAAGTCCGTCTCGTGGCCGACGCCAGACACCACCGGCACGCGGCAGTCCCAGATGGCCCGCGCGACGACCTCATCGTTAAACGCCCACAGGTCTTCCAGCGAGCCGCCGCCCCGTACCAGCAGAATCAGGTCCAGGTCGGGCAGGGCACTCAGGGCGCGCAGGGCGGACGCCAGCCTGGACGGCGCGTCCACGCCTTGGACCAGGCTCGGCGCGAGCGTCACCTGGGCCAGCGGCCAGCGGCGGTCCAGGCAGGTCAGCACGTCGCGCCAGGCGGCCGCCTGGGGTGAGGTGACGACGCCGATGTGGCGTGGGAAGGGGGGCAGGGGGCGGGCGCGCTCGAACAGCCCCGCGTCGCGCAGTTCGGCTTTGAGCGCCTCGAAGCGGGCGTGGAGCGCGCCGACGCCGGCCGACTCAATCGCGTCGGCGTAGAGTTGGTAGGCGCCCTGGCTCTCGTAGACCGAGACGCGGCCGTGGACGATGACGGCTTCGCCGTGGGCCGGCAGCCGCGCCAGGCCTAGCACCTGCGAGCGCCACATGACGCACTTGATCTGTGCGCTGTCATCTTTCAGGGTAAAGTAGAAGTGGCCCGACGAGGCCCGCGAGGGGTTGGAAACCTCCCCGCTCAGCGACAGGTCTTGCAGGCGGAAGTCCTCATCAAAGAGAGCCTTGATGTAGCTGTTGACTTCGCTGACGGAGAAGATGGGCATAGGGTGACGGAGGACGGTAGACGGAAGACGGAGGACGGAAGACGAGGCGCCTCCTCCGTCCTCCGTCCTTCGTCTTCCGTCACGGCTTAGACGCGGGTGACGTATTCGTCGGTGCGCGTGTCCACCCGCACCACATCACCCTGGTTCACAAAGAAGGGGACGTTGATGACCAGGCCGGTCTCCAGCGTGGCGGGCTTGCCGCCGCCCGACGCCGTGTCGCCCTTGTAGCCGGGCGCTGTCTCGACCACCTTGAGGTCCACCGTCGTCGGCAACTCATAGCCCACCGGCTCGCCTTCGTAGAAGGACAGTTCCAGCGTCATGTTGTCCATGAGATACATGGCGGCGTCGCCAAAGAAGTCCTCGCTCACCGTAAACTGCTCGTAGGACTCCTTATCCATGAAGTGGAGGCCGTCGGAGTCGCGGTACAGATACTCGACTTCGTGGTTGTCCAGCCGGATGTCCTCAACGGTGCCGCCGTTGGGGTAGGTGCGCTCCAGGTTAGCGCCGGTACGAATGTTGCGGAGCTTGAGGCGGATCGTCGCGCTCCCGCGCCCCATCTTGATGTGCTGATATTGCACGACGCGAAAGAGGTCATTCCCTTCCTTGAAGAGAACGCCCTTGCGCAGTTCAGTCACGCTCAGAGCCATAGAACCGTACTCCTTACACGCTCGTTGGATTGCCTGTCATGCTGAACGCAGTGAAGCATCTCGCTTTTGTGACGCGAGACCCTTCGCTTTGCTCAGGGTGACAAATACGAGTAATTTTGACACAAAGAAGGGTTCACCGGTGGCGGTAACCCTTGTCTAGCCCAGAGACGCAGGTCTGGGGGGACAGCCGTATTATGGCAAAAAGTATAGCCAGGTTACGGGCGCTAGTCAAGATGCCGCCAGATTAGAGGGTGAAAACCATTGCGCCCGCGCCTGAAATGGGATATACTGGCGATAGGCTGCCCTTCATCTTGGACATACGTTGGAAATACACCTA
>CAZFUK010000005.1:12722-14754 GCA_964522005.1 uncultured Anaerolineales bacterium
CTGCTCGTCCTGGCCGTCCTGGCCGTCGTGGTCCTTGGGGTCATCGTCACTCTGCGCGTCCTGGACCAGCCGCCGTTTAGCGCGCCCAACACGGCCGCCGTCACCGGCCGGGTCCTCCTGGAAGGCCGCAGCCGCTATAACGGCGTGTACGTCACGCTGGACCGGGGCGACGGCGGCTTTGACGAGACCACCGCCGACGGCGTCTTTGTCATCCGCAACATCCCACTGGGCTGGCATATCCTGCGCATGGACATGCCCAAGTACCTGGCGGTCGAAGGCCGCTTCCTGGCGAGCGAAGATGTCACCGTCCTGGGCGACCTGCGCATGCTGGCGGGCGATGCCTATGGCGACAACGTCATTGACATCCTCGACCTGGCCCTGGTGTCGCGCGCCTTTGGCTCCGAGCCGCCCTCCGACCCGCGCGCCGACATCAACGACAACGGCATGGTGGACATCCTCGACCTGGTGCTGGTGTCCAAGAACTACGACCGCCAGGGGCCGACCGACGGCCAGAACACGCGCATCGCCGTCATCCCGCCCACGCTCAGCAGCGTCGTGCGCGAGCGGCCGGTGGAGGCCAAACGCGCCGCCGACCCGGCCGATCCGACGGCGACCTGGACGCTCACGCCGTCGAAACCGGTCTACGCCGTGGGCGAGGTCGTGACGGTCACGCTCCAGTTGGACAAGGCGGCGGGGGTTTACGGCGCCGACATGCGCCAGGCGTACAACGACAAGCAACTCAGGCCGCGCGACGCCGAGCCGCGCACGCCCCAGGTAGAGGCCCGCGTCGGCGCGCTGTTCACGCCGGGCTTCAGCCCGCTCAACCGGGCCGAGAAGGGGGAACTGCGGCTGGCGGTGAGCCAGGTGAGCGAAGGCCAGCGGCCGCCGTCCGGCTCGCTCGTGGAGATGGCCTTCGAGGTCATTGGCTGCGGTGAGACGGTCTTCGACCCGGCCCGGGCGCTGCGCCTGACCGACGGCAAGGCGACCGTGATTCCCTATAACATGGGCAAGGCGGTCACCCTGCGCACTTCCTGTCCGTAGAGGGGGTGACACGCACCCTGCCTACCGATGGCCGCTGGCTAAAGCCTGACGACCTCGGGGCGTTTGACCCGCACGCGCTCCACCAGCTTATCGAGGACCCCGCGCCGGGCGCAGAACTGGACGAGTTCCCGCGCCAACTCCTCTTTGGTGTCGCGCGGCAGGCTGTCGCTGTCCAGGTCGGGCAGGTCGCGCCCCAGGTCGAAAATGAGATCGTCCAACTCGTCGCGGGTGAAGTTCTGCACCAGGGTGTCGTAGACCAGGTACTTGGACGGTAGGGTCGGTGTGGACGTAGGTGTGGCGGGCAGGGGCTGGCCTTCGGGCTGGGCGGCGGCCGGTGAGGCGTACTGGGCGACCGTGATGACCGTCACCTCCCCCGGCGCGCCATTGGACGCGGCGGGCGGCGGGACGACGCGGTAGACCAGGAACGGGCGCAGCCCATTGGCGACGGGCGGCAGGTAGACCGAGAAGCGTTGGGGGTCTATCTCGTCTGGCTCAGCGCCCCGCGGCAAGTCAAACTGCAAGTCCAGGATGGCCTCGGCGAGCGCGGCCCGAACCTGGAGGTCCAGGGTCTTGAGTTGGTCACGCGCGCCGGGTTTGAGGGCGACGGTATAGCGGGCCGCGCCGGGTTCGGGGGTTACGAGCGGGCCTGGTGCGCCGCGCGGATGCTCGACCACAGTTCCTCTTCCACCGCCGCCAGGGGGATGGTTTCGCTCTGCATGAGCGCCTGGGCCACCTGGCGCTGCGTCTGCCGCTTCTCAATCGAGTAGAGAGTCTGCGCCTCGGCGGACGAGAGACACGGCTCGCCCCCTTCCCACCGTCCTCGCAACAGGCGCTCCAGGTCCGCCACCGACTCCAGGTAGTCCCGCTCGGCCACCCGCGCCTGGAGGGCATCGTAGACGAGGCGGGCGAAGACGGCCGCGCCCAGGGCAAACAGCCACCACGGGCGCGGCCAGCCTGTCCACTGCGCCACGAGCAGGTACAGGTACAGGGG
>CAZFUK010000005.1:14764-25419 GCA_964522005.1 uncultured Anaerolineales bacterium
GTCTGCCCCCGGATGTCCCGTAGTTCCGCCTCGAATCGCTCGCGGATGCCCAGCCGCTGCGCCGCCGCCTGCCCGGCCACCATCCGTTCCATCTCGGCCACGCGGTCGCGCGCGACCTGGGCAATGCCGAGCAACACGGCGATCAGGACAAAGCCGAGGGCGACCCGCCCATACTGCTCCGCGAAGAGGAGGGCCGCCAGCAGGTTGGCTAACGCCAGCCGCCCCAGGAGCTGGCCGACCGCGCGAATCAGGCGGTCCACCCCTGTCTCCCGCTGCCGCTCCGCCAGGAGCTTTTGGAGCGCCACCTCCGTCTGCTCTGGTGTCAATTTGACCACATCATACGCTACTGCCGCGCTCATCCCTTACCCTCTCCCACCTACGATAACGCTGCCCCACGTGTCTTATGTTACGGCCTCACGATGAGTATAACCCAAGATAGGCGCCGGGTCAACGTGTGCTGACGGAGGGCCTAACCCCCCGTCCCCCTTCCCTGCGAAGGAAGGGGGAGTTGACGGATGACCTAACCCCCCGGCCCCCTTCCCTTGCAGGGAGGGGAGCGCGTAGGGGCAAGGTGACCTCCCGGGCAGGGGGAGGCGTTGGGGGCGTTCACCACTTTGACAGCCGCGCCATCCCTCGTACAATACGGCTGCGCAGACTGCACCACCCCCCGACGACTCCGCGGAGGCCGTATGCCCTTTGTCATCTTCACCTGCCCCTGGTTCTCCGACACCGCCCACCGCTACATCGAGGCCGCCACCAGCCTGCTGGACGTGCAGTTGGGCGTCATCAGCGAGACGCCGCTGGAGACGATGGCGCCCCAGTTGCAGACGCGCATCGCGGGCCACTGGCGCGTGCCGAGCGTCCTGGACTCGGGCCAGGTGGCCTGGGCGGCCCAGGAACTCGCCCAACGCCACGGCCCCATCCACCGCATCTTCAGCGGCCAGGAGCAGGTCCAGGTGGTCATGGCCCAGGTGCGCGAGTGGTTCGGCATCCGGGGAGCGGACGTGCAGACGGCCCTCAACTTCCGCGACAAGGCGCGCATGAAGGCCGTCTTCCAGGCCCACGGCCTGCCCTGCGCCCGCCACCGCCTGGTGGCCTCCCCCGATGACGCCTGGGCCTTCGCCGCCGAGACGAGCTTCCCGCTCGTCGTCAAGCCGCCGGCCGGCGCGGCTTCGCAGGCCACGTTTCGCGTGGACACGCCCGAAGCGTTTGGCCAGGCGCTCACCGCCGTCCAGCCGAGCCAGGAGCAGCCCGCCCTGCTGGAAGAGTTCATCGTCGGCAGCGAGCACTCCTTCGACTGCTACGTCCTCGACGGCCGGCCCCTGTTCCACTCGCTGACCCACTACTACCCGACGCCGCTGGAAGTCCAGAACCACCCCTGGATGCAGTGGACCGTGGTACTGCCCCGCGAGGTGGACGCGCCGCAGTACGACGACATCCGCGCCGCCGCCTACCGTGCCCTCGAGGCGCTGGGCATGGGCACGGGCATGACGCACATGGAGTGGTTCCGCCGCCGCGACGGCAGCCTCGCCATCTCGGAGGTGGCCGCCCGCCCGCCCGGCGCGCAGTTCACTACGCTCATCTCGCGCGCCCACGACTTCGACGCGGTCCAGGCCTGGGTCAGGCTGCTGGTCTACGAGACGTTCGACCCGCCCACGCGCAAGTACGCCGCCGGCGCGGCCTATCTGCGCGGCCTGGGCCAGGGCCGCGTTAAAGCGGTCCACGGGCTGGACGCGGTGTACCGCGAGGTCGGCCACCTGGTGACGGACTTCAAGGTGCCGCAGATGGGCCAGCCCAAGGCCGAGAACTACGAGGGCGAGGGCTACATCATCGTCCGCCACCCTGAAACCGAGGTGGTGCGCCACGCCCTGGAGCGCATCGTGAGCCTGGCACGCATCGAGCTAGAGGAGTAGGCAGAAGGCAGAAAGCGGAAGGCAGTAGGCGGCAAGCGGATGGCTGCCTTCTGCTTTCTACCTACCGCCTTCTGTCACCCTTTTGATGGATGCTCGTCCGGGCCAAAATAGCCCGAATGCCCTTTGACACTGGCCCCTGGCTACCCTAGAATTAAGGTGTTGCGTGTTCCGCACGGGAAGCGCAACACCTTTTTGTACCGCTATTGGACGTATGAGCCAATTGGATTGGTCCTGTTATGAATGCCAAGTCATTACGAGTTCTAGAGTTTGGAAAAGTATTGCACCTGCTGGCCGAGCATACGGCCTTTAGCGCGGGGCGCGAGTTGGCGCTGGCCCTGACGCCGACCGGCGACTTTGACGAGGTCGCCCGCCGCCAGCGCGAGACCAGCGAGGCCAAGGACTGGATCGCGCGCAAGGGAGATGTGTCCCTCGGCGGCGCGCGTGACATTCGCGGCCACGTCCGCCACGCCCAGATCGGCGCGGTCCTCCAACCGTCGGAGTTGCTCGAAGTGTCGGATACGCTGCGCGCGGCGCGCTACCTCCGCAAGGACATCGAGCGGCTGGAGGAGAAGCTGCCGCTGCTCTACGGCCTCACCCGCCGCATGAGCGAACTGCCCGATGTGAGCCAGGCGATTACCCAGGCCATCAACGACGCCGCCGAAGTCGTGGACAGCGCCAGCCCTGAACTGGCCCGCATCCGCCGTGAGTTAGCCATTGCGCGCGCCCAGGTCATGGAGCGCATCAACCGCATCCTCAACTCCGAAGCGCGCAAATACCTCCAGGAGGCCCTCGTCACCGAGCGCGATGGCCGCTTCGTTGTGCCCATCAAGGCCGACTTTAAAGGCCGCATCCCCGGCCTGGTCCACGACGTGTCGGCCTCGGGCGCGACGCTGTTTGTCGAGCCGCTGGCCGTGGTCGAGGCGGGCAACCGCGTGCGGCAACTGCTGAGCGAGGAGCAGCGCGAGATTGAGCGCATCCTGCGCGAGTTGTCGGGCCGGGTGGCGGACCGCGCCGACGACCTGAACGAGACGGTTCAAGCCATGGCCGAGCTGGACCTGGCGCTGGCGAAAGGCCGCTACTCGTTCGCCATCAAGGCCATTGCCCCGGAACTCATGCGCGTCCGCACCCGCAGCTTCGAGGACAAGCGCAAGGCGGCCCGCAAGAAGGCGGACGACGAGACGGCGGAGACCGCGTCCAAAGAGCCGGGGCATCCCCTGGTCAACGCGCCGCGTTTCAAGTTCCTCCGCGCCCGTCACCCCCTGCTCGACCCCACCCGGGTCGTCCCCATTGACATCTACAACGGCGAAGACTTCCGTATCCTGCTCATCACCGGCCCCAACACGGGCGGCAAGACCGTCGCCCTCAAGACCGTCGGCCTGCTGACCGTGATGGCCCAGGCCGGTCTGCACATCCCGGCCGCCGAAGGTTCGCTGGTCACGCCCTTCTCCGGCGTCTACGCCGACATCGGCGACGAGCAGAGCATCGAGCAGAGCCTGTCCACCTTCTCGTCGCACATGAGCAACATCATCGAGATTCTGCGCCAGTCCGACGCGCGCTCGCTGGTGCTGCTCGACGAGTTGGGCGCCGGTACCGACCCGGTCGAAGGCTCGGCCCTGGCGCGGGCCATCCTGGAGACGCTGCTCGAACGGCGGGTGACCGTGGTGGGCACCACCCACTACTCCGAACTGAAAGCGTTCGCGTACGGCACGCCGGGCGTCGTCAACTCCTCGGTCGAGTTTGACATCAATACCCTCTCGCCCACCTATGAGCTAACCATCGGCCTGCCAGGCCGCTCCAACGCCTTCGCCATCGCCGAGCGGCTGGGGCTATCCTTCGCCATCCTGGAACGCGCCCGCAAGTGGCTGACCGAGGCCGACGTGGCGATGGAGGACATGCTGGGCGACATCAAGACGGCCCGCGAGGCGACCTTCGCCGCTCGTGCCGACGCCGAGAAGCGCCAGCGCGAAATCGCCGAGGCCGAGACGGCCCTCAAGAAGCGGCTGGCCGAGGCCGAGCGCGAGCGGGTCGAGATTATCAACCGCGCCCGCCAGGAGGCCGAGGCCGAACTCAACCGCGTGCGCGAGGAACTCAAGGAGTTGCGCGCCGAGTTGCGCCGCGCCCGCAAGGAGTTGGCGGCCCCTGCCCAGGTCAACGCCCTCATGGACCGGGTGGAGCAACTGGCCGACGACGTGGTGCCTGAGACGCCGCCGCCTGCCTTTGGCGCGCCGCGCCTGGAGGACCTCGCGCCGGGCAGCCAGGTGCGCGTCGCCAGCCTCAACGCCATTGGCGAGGTCATCAACGTGAGCGGGACCCAGGCCGAGGTCCAGGTGGGGGCGTTGCGCGTGCGCGTCCCGGTAACCAGCCTGGAACCCCTGGCGCCGACCGCCGCGCCGCGCGCCCGCTATGAGCAAGACATCCGCGTGACGCCGGCCAACGACCTGAGCGGCGTAGGCACCGAGCTAGACCTGCGCGGCGAACGCGCCGAGGACGCCCTGCGCCGCGTCGAGGACTACCTGGACGACGCCTACCTGGCCGGGCTGGCGCGCGTGCGCATCATCCATGGCAAGGGCACCGGCGCGCTGCGCAAGGCCACGCGCGAGCTACTCGGTAGCCACCCGCTTGTCCAGTCGTTCCGCTCCGGCGACCGCTACGAGGGCGACGAGGGCGTCACGATGGTAGACCTGGTGAAGGGCTAACCTTGTGGAGCAAGTAGCACAAGTTGTCTACGCCATTTGCGTCAAAAACGACGGCTACCCTGCCTCATTAGAAGTTCGCAAGGTGTATCGGGTACTCCTTGATGAGTGGGCCACCCAACACGACCTGGTGCGCGTCATTGACGAGTCGGGCGAGGACTACTTGTACCCGCCCGATTACTTCATGCCGATAGAGCTGCCTACAGCCGTGCTCGACGCCTTCGCTAAGACCGAATAGATCACTCACTTTGATACCCTGAAAGGTACGAGTATACTTGGGCTATGCCAGCTAGGGACATCATCCACAACGCAGTCAAGCAAGCCCTCATCAAGGACGGATGGCTCATCACCCATGATCCCTACACGATTCGATTAGGCTCACTGCGTGTGTTTGCCGACCTGGCTGCGGAGTATCCGATTGCGGCGGTGAAGGCGGGCCGCAAAATAGCTGTCGAAATCAAGAGCTTCACGGGCCTCTCAGCGATTGATGATCTCGAAAAGGCGATTGGACAGTATAACCTCTATGGCGCCCTGCTCGCTGAAACCGAGCCTGACCGAATGCTATTCCTAGCTGTAAGTGACAGCACCTATGCCAATGTATTCGATACCGAGGCAGGTCGGGTCGTCATGACCAGACTGGGGCTTAACGTACTTGTAGTAACGCTGGCGACTGAGGAGGTCGTCTCATGGGTTCCAAAGACACCTATCGAAATGTGATCAGGCAAGTGCTCACGCGATATGTCAAGGAAGCGCCACCCGAGCCTGGCATAGAAACGCTAGCGATATGCGATGAGACCGGCGGGAATTACATGCTTGTCGAGCTAGGCTGGCAGCCCCCGAAGCGCATCTACAACGTCATTGTCCATCTACGTATGCGTGAGGATAAAATCTGGGTTGAGCAGGATTGGACGGAGCGTGGCGTAGCCCGTGACCTGCTGGAGGCGGGCGTTCCCCCAGTGGATATGGAACTTGGCTTCCAGCCACCTGAAATGCGTCCGTATACCGACTTGGCGCTGATGGCTCAACCCTAGCGGGCAGATGTGGTATAATTCACGGGCGTGGCTGTTTCAGCCACGCCCGTCTTTTTCCGTCGCCTAGAACGGTGCGCATGACCCGTTTTCTCCTGTCTCCCTGGCGGCCTGTCTGGCTCGCCCTGCTCGTGCTGGCCGCTGTCGCGGTGGGCGCGGGGTGGGCGTTGCGAACGCTGGCCGGGAGCGTAGAGACCTACCGCCCCCTGGCCGCCGTCCAGACGGCCCGCCCCGCGCCTCTGCCGGGCCTGGCGCCAGCCGGAGAGGGCAATAACCCCCTGGTCAGCCCGCCCGTCGCCCCGCATGTGGTCCTCGTCGTGGTCAGTGGGCTGCGCGCCGACACTGCCCGCCGTCTGCCGACGCTGGCCGACCTGGCCCAACGCGGAGCGCGGGCTGAGGTCCAGATCAGCCCCCCCACCGGCGCGTTGGCGACCTGGGGGACACTGCTGAGCGGAGCCGGGCCAGCTCTGAGCGGCGCCCCCCTGCTCGACCCGCCCCTGGCCGCGCCCCATCCCCTCCAGGCCGATACCCTGCTCCAGGCGACACGGCGGGCGGGCCTACCCGCCGCTCTGTTCGGCCGTGGCCCCTGGGAGAGCCTGCTGCCCGCCGAGAAGGTCCAGGGCGTCCTGCCGACGGCCTTCAGCCTGGCGGCGGGGACGGACCAGGCGACCACGGACGCCGCGCGCGAGGCGTGGCGGCAGGCCGCCGTGGGGCTGTCGGTGGTCAACTATCGGCTGGTGGACCTGGCGGGCGCGACCTTCGGCGCGGCCAGCCCAGAGTATGAACGATCCGCCCTGAGCGTGGACGGCCAACTCGCCCAACTCGTCAAAGACCTGAACCTCCGGCGCGCCGTCCTGGTCGTCACGGCGGATCGTGGGCTGACCGACGCCGGCCGCGCGGGCGGCAACGAGCGCGAGGTGACCACCGTTCCCTTTGTAGCCGTCGGCGTCGGCGTGCGCCCCGGCGACTATGGCGCTGTGTCCCAGGCCGACATCGCCCCGACGCTCGCCGCCTGGCTGGGGATTGAGCCGCCGGCCCAGGCGCACGGTCTCACCCGTGGCGAGATGCTCCAGGTTCCGGACGCGACGCGGGCGCAGCGCGGGCTGGCCGACGCGGCCCAGAAGCTTGGCCTGGAAGGGGCGCTCGTCGGCGCGCTCGGAACCGCCCGCGACCGGCAAACCGCCGCCGAGGAAACGGCAGGCTTGCCGACGATCCGCACCGCGATGGAACTGGGTAACGACGCGGGGGCCTGGAAGCTGGCCGAAGCGACGGCCCGCGAGTCGCAGCGCCGCCTGGAGGCGGTCCAGGACCGCGCCCTGGACGCACAGGCCATAAGCCGCCTCCTGCCCTGCCTGCTGGCCCTGGCCAGCCTGAGCCTGGCCCTGGTCTGGCGAGTCAGCCTGCGCCGCTTGGTGCTGCTCCTGGTCGCGCTGGCCGCCTGGCTCCTGCCGCTGGGCGGGCTGGCGAGCCTCGTCTCGACGCCGGCCCAGGGTGGCTGGGCCTGGGCCGTCCTGCTGGCCTTCGCCATCGCGGTCGGCGGCGCGGCCGCCCATCTGTGGCGCAGCGGCGACCCTCGCGCCACGCGGCTGAGCCTGATGGGCGGCGTGGGGCTGGCCCTGCTGGCCTGGACCCTCTGGCGCGGCCCGAGGGCCCTGTCCTTGAGCGACCTGGCGACGGGGGGTGACCTTGTCCGATTGGCGCTGGGGCAGGCGGCGCACGGCCTGGCCTGGGGGCTACTGGCGGTCCTGGCGCTGGCCTGGGCGACACCAGAGGACGTGGCCCCGGCCGAGGTCGCGGCATGGGCAGGGGAGTACGCCCTGCTCCTGGCCGGCCTCCTGGCCGCCGAGGCCGCCCTCCTGTTCTGGCAGGTCGGGCTGCGGCTGGAGAGTGTGCTGCCCGCGCTGGGGCCGGTCCTGCTCCAGGCGCAGACCCTGGCGCGGCTGGCCGCCGTCGGCCTGGGTGGACTGCTCCTGCCCTGGCTGGCCGCCCTCGTCCACCTGGCCGCCACCTGGCAGCCCGCGCCCGTGGAAGGTGGACCGCTGGTGGCGAGCAAGCATAGACCCCCATAATCCGCTAAGGGTGGAGGATACCCATGTCAACGACGACACAGTCAATGGACCAGTACCTTGAAGCCAACCTGGACCGCTACATCCAGGAGACGGCGCGGCTGTGCGCCCAACCTAGCATCTCGATGCAGCGGGAGGACGCGGCGAAGTGCGCCGAGTTGGTGGCGGCGACCCTGGCGAGCCACGACCTGGAGGTTCAGACCTTCCCGACGCCGGGCAACCCGGTTGTGGTCGGTCGGGCGGCAGGCCGCTCGCCGCGCACGTTGCTCTTCTACAACCACTACGACGTGCAGCCGGTGGATCCACTGCACCTGTGGACCTCGCCGCCCTTCGAGCCGACCGTCCGCGACGGCGCGCTCTACGCCCGTGGCGCGAAGGACGACAAGGGCGAACTGGTGGCGCGGCTGGCGGCGGTGGACGCCGTGCGGGCCGCGCATGGGGGCGAGTTGCCCTGTGGCGTGACGTTTGTGGTCGAGGGCGAGGAGGAGATTGGCAGCCCGCACATCGCCCGCTTCGTCCAGGAGCACCTGGACCTGCTCCGTTCCCACGGCGCGGTCTGGGAGGAGGGCCAGATCAACAGCGACGGCCAGCCCCTGCTGAGCCTCGGCCGGCGCGGCATCCTCTACGTCCAGTTGGAGGCGCAGACCCTCACCCGCGACGCCCACTCCGGCGGCGCGTCCAGCCTGCCCAACGCCGCCTGGCGCTTGCTGTGGGCGCTGGCGAGCCTGCGCGACCCCCAGGGCCTCATCCTCATCCCCGGCTTCTACGACCGCGCCCGGCCGCCGTCGGCGCGTGACCTGGCGATTTTCGCGGCCCAGCCCTCGGAGGAGGCGCGGCAGCGGGAAGAACTCGGCGTGAGGGAGTTTGTCGGCGGGCTGACAGGCGAGGCGCTCAAGAGCGCGGTCTTCAACCCGACGTGCAACATCGCCGGTCTCACGGCGGGCTTCCAGGGACCCGGCATGAAGACGGTGATCCCGGCCCGTGCCTCGGCCAAGGTAGACTTCCGCCTCGTGCCCGACCAGGACCCCGACGACATCCTGGTGAAGCTGCGCGCCCACCTGGATCAGCAGGGCTTCGAGGATGTGCAGATCACGCGCATGGGCGCCATGTGGCCCGAGCGGACCGACCCCGACGACCCGCTGGTGGCCCTGACGGTCGAAACGGGCCGCGAGGTCTACGGCAAGGACAGCCTGCTGACCCCACTCACCGGCGGCAGCAGCCCGGTCTACGCCCTCGCCCGCCCGCTGGGCATTCCGGTCGTCTCGCCGGGCGTCGGTTACCCCGGCTCGCGCACCCACTCGCCCGACGAGCATGTGCGCCTGGACCACTTCCTGCTCGCCAGCCGCCATATCGGCCGCATTCTGGACCGCTTCGACAGTCTGTGACGGAGGACGGAGGACGAAGGACGGACGACGGAGGGCCAGAAACGGAGACAATCGGTTGGCCTCATCTTCCTACTCGGGTGCCAAAACCTGCCGAATCTCGTACTCGACCCGTTCCCCGTCGTCCTCGACAAAGACCCGCCGCTCGCCGGTGCTGCTCGCAGCCAGAAACAGGGCCAACGGCGCCCGCAGGCTGAGCGGCTGGTAGCCGTCGGGGACGGCGTCCTGAGGGGAGGCGACCAGGATAAACGTCTCTTCGCCCCAGCGTTCGCTCCAGACATGGTAGACTGTTCCACGGCGCGGCTCGCGGCGAAGCATAGACCCTCCTCAGACTAGACAGGGTGTGGAATTCAGGCATGCATAGCCCCCTGTCTACATCATCAGGAGCAGCCGGCCGGCGGTTTCCTTGCACTACTACCATCGTTTCGAGACAACCAGGGCCGAACGAGCTAACCATGAACCATCAAGCCGAGCTAGTCACGCTGTTGCAAACGCTGGTCCAGACGCCGTCGGTGAATGGCGTCCACCCCGAGGCCGCCGTGGCGGATGTCGTGGTCCAGTTCGCCCAGGCGCATGGGCTGGCGGTCGAAACGGTCGCCCGCGACCCGGCGCGGCCCAACGTCCTGGTCCGGCTTGGTCCACCGGGTGACGCCGGCCTGCTCCTCGTCGCCCATACCGACACCGTCACACCGGGCGACGAGGCCGCCTGGACCCACCCGCCGTTTGGCGGGGTGATCGAGGGCGGTCGACTCTACGGGCGGGGCGCGGTGGACAACAAGGGCGGGCTGGTCGCGGCGCTGGCCGCGCTGCTCCTGCTCCAGGAAAGCCCGCCCGACCGCCCCGTCCTGCTCGCCTGTGTTCCCGACGAGGAGGCGGGCGCGACGGGCACGCTGGGCATCAAGCACCTGCACGGGCTGGGCAAGCTCTCCGGCCGGGGCGCGATCTACACCTATCCTGGCCTGGACGAGTTGGTGCTGGGCCATCGCGGGGTGTACCGCTTCAAGCTCGTCGCGCGGGGGCAGGCGGTCCACTCTGGCTCGCTGGCCTGGCAGCAGGGGCAGGGCTGCAACGCCGTAACCGGCCTGGCCGACCTGGCGCTGGCCCTGGAAGGACTGCGCTTCCCCGACGGGTCCACCGACCTGTTCGCGCCCTACCGCACCGTGGTCACGCCCACCGTCCTGCGTGGCGGCGTCGGCCCGAGTATCGTTCCCGACCTGGCCGAAGCCTACGTGGACGTGCGCCTGACACCGAACGTATCGCGTTCAGAGGTCGAGGTGGCGGTGATGCGGCTGGTCGAGGCGGCCTGTGCCCGGCGGCCCGGCCTGCGCGTCGAGGTGGTTCCCGATGTCTACCTGCCGCCGACCGTCATTCCAGTCGCCTCCCCGGTCGTGCGGGCCGTCCAGGGCGCCGCCCGTCAGCGGTTGGGGCGCGAACCGGTCCTGACCGTCTCCGGCCCGGCTAACGAGTCGTACCTGCTCAACGGCTACGGCATCCCCACTTGTATCTTCGGCCCCGAGGGCGCCCATGCCCACGCCGCCGACGAGTACATCGTCCTGGATACCCTGTTCGCCGT
>CAZFUK010000006.1:0-25149 GCA_964522005.1 uncultured Anaerolineales bacterium
AGACTCGACAAGATCGGCTTCATCTTCCAGTTCCACAATCTGATCCCGTTCCTCACGGTCACGGAAAACGTCTCCCTCGTCCTGACGCTCTCCGGCAAGGGGGCCGACGAGGCGCGGCAGCGCGCGATGGCATTGCTGGACGATCTGCAGGTCGCCCATCGGCGCGACGCCTATCCAGCCTTCCTGTCGGGTGGCGAGGCACAGCGGGTCGCCACTGCGCCGAAGGCATTGCGCCGCGCTATCCACAGCTTCTCGCGGTCGGCCTCGGTCTGGGCGACCTTGACCTCACTAGCGCGGTTCGCCTCGCAGATACTCACAATCTCCTGGGTCTGGCGGTCCATGCCGTCGGGCGCGCCCTGGAGTTCGATGAGCAGCAGGCAGTCCACGTCGGTGGGCAGGCCAATCTTGATGGCGTTCTCGGTGACCTGGATGGCCGGGCGGTCCATCATCTCCAGCGCGGCGGGCAGCATGCCCCGGCCGATGATGTCGGAGACGGCCTGGGCGCCGTCACGCAACTTGGGGAAGGCGGCGGTCATCGTCTTGTGGGCCTGGGGCAGCGCCGTGAGCCGCACGGTGATCTGGGTGACCAGCCCCAGCGTTCCCTCCGCGCCGACGAACAGCCCTACCAGGTCGTAGCCCGGGCCGTCGGGCGCTTTGCCGCCCACCTGAATGAGCTTGCCGCTCGGCAGTACCACTTCCAGGCCCACGACATGGTTCGTGGTGACGCCGTACTTGAGGCAGAAGGGACCGCCGGCGTTGTTGGCGATGTTGCCGCCCAGCGTGGAGACTTTCTGGGACGACGGGTCGGGCGCGTAGGTCAGGCCGAGCGGCGCCAGGGCGTTCTTGAGCTGGAGGTTGACGACGCCCGGCTCGACGACGGCGCGGCGGTTGGGCGCGTCAATCTCCAGGATGCGGTTCATCTTGGAGAAGGCGACGACGATGCCGCCTTCGGGCGGCACCGCCCCGCCGGCCAGCCCGGTCCCGGCGCCGCGCGCCACGTAGGGCACGCCCACGCGGTTCGCCAGCTTGACCATCTCGACCAGTTGCTCGGCCCGCGTCGGCTGGACGACCACGCCCGGCAGCCCTCGGAAGATGGTGGCGTCGTACTCGTAGGCCAGCAGGTCGGCCGGCCGCCACAGGACGTTCTCGCGGCCAAAGATGCCTTCCAAAGCACGAATCAGTTCATTACGGGTCATGAGTGCCTCGCCTTAGTTCGTTATTCGCCAGTAGTTTGGAGGACTCGCTGGTACAACTCTTCACTGACTCTAAATCCGGCCTTTACCATAATCTCATCGAGGACAGGCTTAACCAACGGTAGATGCCCTTGCTGCTTCGCCTCAACAAGTATAGCCAGTAGGCCAATAGTCTTAAGGCCAAACCTTGACGCGCTACGTCGTCCACGCCGTTCATCCATGAGTAGCAGGTCAGCCTTCAGCTGAACTGCCAGGGCAATCGCCTCGGCTTCACCTTCATCCAGGTCTAGCCGCAGCGCCGTCACAATATTGCTGTCTACGACCTGTTCGACTCGTATCCACTTGCCCGTCTGAACCTCGTGTGCTCCTGGCTGGCCTGCGCCTGCTACCACGATCTCACCATACACCGCTTGAGGAAGAATGACCTGTCCGTACAGTCTCGGGATCAGGTCTAAATGCCCCACCACTGCCAAATTAATGATAGGAGACGTGTTACTGACGACAATCACAACCGCCCCAGTTCTCGGAGAGTTTCCAGGTCGGCCTCAAATTCCGATACACCGTAATGAACAGGAACCCCACGACTAGATAGTAGGTGTTGAAATTGCAGTCGTGTCATTTCTGCCAGCCGCGCTCCCTGTGCCAGCGTTAGTTTCTCCTGCTCAAAGAGAAACACGGCCAGTTCGCGCATAAACTCGCTTTCTGATAGCCCTGTCGCCTCCACAATGTCGTCTGGAATGACAATGCTCATCCTAACACCCCTTCTACCGTCTAGGGACGTACCGCGCTAATCCTCAAGCGCCGATAGTCGGCTACCCAGGTTCCATCGCGCAACAGGTGGGGCCGCAGCCGGTCCTCAATGGCCTGGGTTACGTCGGCCCGCTGGCCGTTGGGTACTGCGGCCAGGAAGTCGCGGCAGAACATGGCGAGCCACTGCTGCATGCCCGCCTCGCCCCCGTCAATAGGTGTCGGGCGGTCGAACAGCCAGGCGAAGCCCACCTCGAAGCCCTGCTGTTCCAGCCGACCCGCGTACTCGGCCAGGCTGGGGAAGTACCACGGGTTGAGCGGCGCGGCGTCCAGGCCAATCCCTGCCAGGGCGTCGGTCACGGCTTCCACAATCGTCTGGATGTTGCCCCGGCCGCCCATCTCCGCCACGAAGCGCCCGCCCGGCCGGAGGGCGTCCCAGACACAGCGAATCACGTCGGCCGGCCGCCGCATCCAGTGCAGGGCGGCGTTGGAGAAGACGGCGTCGAACGGCTCGTCCACCCGAAAGTCGGCGCCGTCCGCGACCAGAAACTGAAGCCCTGGATAGTGCTGCCGCGCCAGGTGAATCATCTCCGGCGAGCTATCCAGGCCGACGAGGGTCGCGCCAGACTGGGCGATTTGCGCCGTCAGGTGGCCGGTACCGCAGCCCAGGTCGAGGATGCGCTCGCCGGGCTGCGGGGCGAGCAACTCCACCACGCCCGTCCCAAACTTCCAGACGTAGGCGTGTTGCGTATCGTAGTGTATAGCGTTCCACATTAGCGGTGACCTATGGAAATAAGCTGGCTGAATTGACCACGAAGCGTCTCGTCCAACTTCTTGATCTTATTTGGATTATACGTCAGACAATCTAGTCCATGAGTGTCAAAAGGTAACATCTCGCCCTCTCTGATGAGTAGCAGAGTGTGTTTTGCCTTGCCCCATGCATAGCCCAACGCCATGTAAACCAACGGGTCAATTGATGAAAGCTCAGCAACAATGGCGAGCGCGCTATCAATCCTCGATTTCATTCGGTCTATGACATCTTGCACAGGCGTATCACTAACGAGAGGCTCGCAGATAAGACCTACATCACGTGCTGGCCCTTGGATACCATAATAGTAGATATTATCCATTTCGATGCCGTTGGGCAGAGCAACGTATAGGCGTGGTTTCACCAGGGAGGCCGACCCCGCGCGTCCGACATCCCCCAGGCGATCTCTCACATCGAGTAAAGCGTTCTGGACCCCACTCATGGTGAGACGGTAAACACCGGCACGAGAACCTGGAATTACATAGTCTCGATTGGATAAACCGGAGGACAAAGCACGTTGAAGACGTTGGACTCTTTGAGGATCTTTCTCGACGATGCTAATTCGCTCCAGAAAAGGTGTGCGCCCAATCGTTAACGCGTCAAAGAAACCGGCCAACTGAGAGAATAATGCTTCGACCTCATCCAGTCCAAAGTTCGGCCCGTGAACTGTCATAGCAATGTGCTTGACTTGTGGCGCTTCATCGGACAGGATATCCAAGGACCGACGGCATAATTGTCTTAGGTCTTTGTACTCTAACTTATAGAGTGGAGAAACACCAACAAAGAGTGCATGGGGCGCTCTCACCGCTCCTTCCGTGGCGACATAACGATAATCATTGGGCTGACAAGCCAATTCGGACCGATAGATACCCACGGTCTCCAACTTCTGTGCGATAACACGGTCAGCGCCATGAAAGTCCTGGGCATACTTGAGGACTATCACATCGGCGTCCCATTTATCGAGCAAACCTTGCTCGGCCGCCACCTCGAAGGTTCGCGTGGCGATGATGTTCGGAGCCGATGGCTGAGAATGGCTGCTTGCAGACAGCGTAGGGGGAAAGCTTCTTGTAATCATGAAATTACTGGGCCAGGTCAAATCAGAACGGCTCTCTCGGCATAGGGCTATAAGTTGTTCAAGGCGACCGTGTTTTTCACAATACTCAATCAGCGACCGAACTTTACTCGGCTTCTGTTCGCCCGGTAAAGACTCATAGTCGATGATCATATCAAAGTAGAGGTTTTTAATTTCATCTAGATCGAAGAAGTTGGTCAAATTATCGCGGAGGGTTTTTCGTAGTTGTGACTGGTCCATCACTTTAACTCCTCTGTCAAATACTACAAGCAATTGTGCCACGTTCGGTGGAGAATGACAAGCAGCATATCCAAGTGGACAAGTTATTCCTGCGGTTATCCGATGGCCGTATCCCCTGAACGGGGGATGCCGGGGAGTTGACATACCCCAGGGTTTGGGGTATACTGACCCTAATCACACACGACAGGCGATGAACAGGACGAGTACACGTCACAGCGAGGCCCCAGAGAGCCGGTAGAGGGTGCGAAGCCCGGCGCCAGCGCGGATGTGGAATGGACCTGGGAGCTGCCGACCGAAAGAATTGACGATTGACAATTGATGATTGACGATTGCACTTACACCAGATAGCCAATCGTCACTCGTCAATCCACACTCGTCAATGGTGAGTAGGCTCGGCCGGCGGGCGACCGTTATCAGCGCACAGGGCGTCATGCGCGCCCGAGCAGAGTGGGAGGCCTGGGCCTCCAAGCAGGGTGGTATCACGTGGGTTCAACCCCTCGTCCCGCAACGGGCGAGGGGCTTTTTGTTGTAGGGAGGTATACGTATGAGCAAGCCACGCGTGTTGAGCGGGATTCAGCCTAGCGGCAACCTGCACCTCGGCAACTACCTGGGGGCGATTAAGAACTTCGCCGCCAACCAGGCTCAGTTCGAGAACTACTTTTGTGTGGTGGACCACCACGCCATCACGACGCCCCAGGACCCGAAGGCGCTCTACCAGCAAACCTTCGACGTCGCCAATGCCTACCTGGCCGCCGGTCTCGACCCGCAGGACGTCACGATCTTCATCCAGTCGCATGTGCCCGAGCACACCGAGCTGGGTTGGATTCTGAACTCGTTCTGCTACTTTGGCGAGCTGCGCCGCATGACGCAGTTCAAGGACAAGGCCGGTAAACACCCGGAGGAGGTGGGCGTCGGCATCTTCGACTACCCGGTGCTCATGGCGGCCGACATTGTCCTCTACGACGCCGCCTTCGTGCCGGTGGGCGAGGACCAGCGCCAGCACCTCGAACTGACCCGCGACATCGCCAACCGCGTCAACTACCGCCTGGGCGAGGGCACGCTGGTCGTGCCGGAGCCACTGATCAAGAAGGAGGGGGCGCGAATCATGGGGCTGGACGACCCAGCCAAGAAGATGAGCAAGAGCGCCTCGACGCCGCGCAACTACATCGCCCTGACCGATGACGCTGATACGATCCGTCAGAAGCTGCGCGCCGCCGTCACGGACTCCGGGTCGGACATTCGGTTCAGCGAGGACAAGCCGGCCATCGTCAACCTGCTCACCATCTACTCGCTGATGTCCGACACGCCGATTCCGGCGTTGGAGGAGCGCTACCAGGGCAAGGGCTACGCCCAATTCAAGAGCGACCTGGCCGATGTCGTGGTCGAGAGCCTGGGTCCGTTCCAGGCCCGCCTGCGCGAGTTGAACGACAACCCCGACTACACCCTGGCGATTCTGCGTCACGGGGCGGAGCGGGCGCAGGCGGAAGCGTCTACCGTTCTGCGGCGTGTGAAGGAGCGCATGGGGTACGTACTACCGGGGTAGCGACCGAAGACGGAAGACAGAGGACGGACGAAGAGTCTTCCTCCGTCTTCCGTCTTCCCTTCTCCGTCATCCGTCATCCGTCATCCGTCCCGATAGGAGCTATCATGAGCGAAACCAAATACGTCCTGACCGAGGCCGACCTGCCCAAGCAGTGGTATAACGTCCTGGCCGACTTGCCCTTCCAACTGCCGCCGCCGCTCCACCCGGCGACGTCGCAGCCCATTGGCCCGGCCGACCTGGCCCCGCTGTTCCCCATGGGGCTGATTCTCCAGGAGGTGGCGCAGGACCGCATGATTGACATCCCGGAGCCGGTGCGCGACGTGTACCGCCTGTGGCGGCCTACGCCGCTCTATCGGGCGCACCGCTGGGAGCAGGCGCTGGACACGCCGGCCAAGATCTACTACAAGTACGAGGGCGTCAGCCCGGCCGGCAGCCACAAGCCGAACACCGCCGTGCCCCAGGCGTTCTACAACCAGCAGGAGGGCACGAAGCGGCTGGCGACGGAGACGGGCGCGGGCCAGTGGGGCAGCTCGCTGGCCTTCGCGTGCAGCGTGTTCGGCCTGGAGTGCAAGGTCTACATGGTCAAGGTGAGCTATCAACAAAAACCCTACCGGAGGCTGCTCATGGAGACCTACGGCGCGCAGGTCGTCGCCAGCCCCAGCCCGGACACCAACGCCGGCCGCGCCGTCCTGGCCGAGAGTCCCGACTCGCCGGGCAGCCTGGGCATTGCCATCAGCGAGGCGGTCGAGGACGCGGCGCTGCGTGACGACACCAAGTACTCCCTCGGCAGCGTCCTCAACCACGTCCTGCTGCACCAGACGGTCATCGGGCAGGAGGTGATTAAGCAGTTGGAACTGGCCGACGCCGACCCCGACATGCTGGTCGGCTGCGTCGGCGGCGGGTCCAACTTTGGCGGCTTTGTCCTGCCGTTTATCCCTGACCAGCTCAAGGGCAAGCGGCGGCAGATCATCGCCGTCGAGCCGACCGCCGCGCCGAGCCTGACGCGCGGCCGGTACGCCTACGACTACGGCGACACGGCCAAGATGGCGCCTATGGTCAAGATGCACACGCTCGGCCACGACTTCGTGCCCGCGCCCATTCACGCCGGCGGCTTGCGCTACCACGGCATGGCGCCCATCATCTCGGCGCTGTATGAGAACGGGCTGATTGAGGCGCGCGCGGTGGGTCAACGCGCCATCTTCGAGGCGGCGGTCAGCTTCGCCCGCGCCGAAGGCATCCTGCCCGCGCCCGAACCATCGCACGCGATTCGCGTCGTGATGGAAGAGGCGCTGCGCTGCAAGGAGGCCGGCGAGAGCAAGACGATTGTGTTCAACCTGTGCGGCCACGGCCACTTTGACCTGAGCGCCTACGAACGCTATCTGACGGGCCAGTTGTCCGACTACGACTACCCCTCGGAGGCCGTCGAGTCGTCGCTGCTGCGCCTGCCCGTCGTGCCGGCTTGAGACAGTTTCCTCGCTGAGCGAACCGCCCGGCTCCACGAGCCGGGCGGTTGACATGCCTCCGCGTAACCCCCTGCCAACCCCCACCCCAAACTTCATCTTCCCCTCTGGTCCGTGCTATCATTCCTGGTGTGAGCTACAGGTTGCTCCAGGAGGCAGTATGGACCAGACCCTTGTTCAGGTAGACGTGGCCGAGTTCGCGGCGGCCATTGATAAGCACATTCGACCCGCGTCGTTCCCCATCGCGGTCAAGATGGTTCGGCCTGGTGAGCCGCTCCCGCCTAAAGCGCGGCGCCCCGCCGCTGACCTCGGCTTCCAGACGGCCATCTGCCAGGGCTTCGCGCTGGCCCGCCGCTACGGCTGGGCCGTCGCCATCGGCGTTGAGGACCTGTCGTGCCCGCTGGCGAAGGCGGTGTTTGGCTTCACCCCACGGGTGGATTTCTTCGAAGAGGGCCATGCCTGCGCCGGGATGTACACCGCGACGCCGGCGGCCGGCGCGATGACCGAGGCGGCGGTGGACAAGTTCGGCTACCGCCAGTACGAGTACATCGTCCTCGCGCCGCTGCACCGCTGCGACTTCGTGCCCGACGTGGTCCTGATCTACGGCACGTCGGCCCAGGTCATGCGGCTGGTCACGGCGGCGCTGTGGAAGACGGGCGGGCGGCTCGAAACGTCGTTCTCCGGGCGGATTGACTGCGCCGACGCGGTGATTACGACGATGCAGAAGGACAAGCCGAACGTGATTCTGCCCTGCTACGGCGACCGCGTCTTCGCCCAGACCGAGGAACACGAGATGGCGTTCAGTGTGCCGGCCCGTTGGATGGCCGACATCATGGAGGGGCTGGAGGGGACGCACAAGGGCGGCATCCGCTACCCCATCCCCAACTTCCTGCGCTACACCGCCCAGTACCCCCCGCACTACAACACCCTCAACGAGAAGCTGGACCAGGCGCGGGCCGAGGCCGAAGAGGTGGGGGGCTAGCAAAGGAGGGGCCATGACAGAAGCAACCATTATCACGCCGACGTTGGTGACAGGGGAAGCCCTGGCCGAGATGGGCGACATTGGTCGGTGTGAACTGGTGGAGGGGGTGATTGTAGTGAAAAGCCCGACCGGTTGGCTGCATGGAGGCGTGGAACAGCGATTTGGGCAGACACTAGGGGCCTTTGTTGACTATCATCAACTCGGCCGCGTCCTGGTGGGCGAGGTGGGAATCTATACCCGACGCAATCCTGATACCGTGCGCGGCGCCGATGTCATCTACATCTCCAAGGCCAGACTCGCTCAGGTTAAGTCCAGGAGCTACCTGGATGTGGCCCCCGAACTCGTCATCGAGGTTCTATCGCCGGATGATCGCTGGAGCGAGGTCAAGCAGAAGCTGCGCGAGTACTTCGCCATTGGCGTCGTGCTCGTCTGGGTGGCCGACCCCTCGGATAAGACGGTGTCTGTGTATCGCTCGCTGACGGATGTGCGCATTCTGGGCGAAGATGACCTGCTCAGCGGTGAAGAGGTCCTGCCCGGCTTCAGCATTCCCGTGGCTAGCCTGTTCGCTGAGTAGCGGACTGATGAATCAAAAACTGAAAGGATACGTAGGATGACCGCTCCGATAGCTCTGCAATTGTATACTCTCCGCGAGAGCGCGGGGAAGGACTACGCGGCGACCGTCCGCCAGGTGGCCGACATGGGCTATGTCGGCGTCGAGACGGCGGGCTTTCCCGGCACGACGGCCCAGGCCGCCGCCCGCCTGTTCCAGGAGTTGGGCCTCGAAGTGTGCGCGGCCCACTCGCCCATGCCCCTCGGCGAGCGCCAGAACGAGGCCATTGACAACGTGCTGGCGCTGGGGACCAGGCGGCTCATTGTGGCGGGCACAGGCGCCGAGCATTTCACCTCGGTGGATGCCATTCACCGCCGCGCGGACGAGTTCAACGCCGCCTACGAGGTCGCACAGGCCCACGGCCTCCAGTTCGGCCTGCACAACCACTGGTGGGAGTTCGGCCACGTGGACGGACGGCTGGCGTTCGACATCCTGCTGGAACGCCTCAACCCGGCGGTTTTCTGGGAGATTGATACCTACTGGGCCAAGGTGGCGGGGACCGACCCGATTCCGCTCGTCAAGCGGCTGGGCCAGCGCGCGCCGCTGCTGCACATCAAGGACGGGCCGGGCGTGCGCGAGGAGCCGCATGTGGCGCTAGGCCAGGGAACGATGGACATCGCGGGGATTCTGGAAGCCGCCGCGCCGAGTATCGAGTGGGCGGTGGTCGAGTTGGACCGCTGCGCGACGGACATGACGCAGGCGGTGCGCGAGAGCTACGCCTATCTGGTCGGCCAAGGCCTCGCGCGGGGCCGCAAGTAAGAAACGGTTGTTGCGGGGTTGTGCTGGAATAAGAGACCTGACAGGTTTTCAAAACCTGTCAGGTCTCTTATTTGAAGTACGCCTCAATTCGCAAACTCGACCTCTCCTTCTAGGAAGTCTCGGCGGCTAGGCGGGCGGCCAGGGCGCGCTCGTCGTCGTCGGTCTGGGCCTCGCCGTCGAGGCGGGCGGTGCGGAGTTGCGTCAGGATGGCGCGGTAGGCCGGGCCGGGCGTGAGGCCGAGCGCGCGCAGGTCGTGGCCCGTGGTGACCGGGTGGACGTGGGCGAGGCGGTCGCGGTAGAGGTCGAGGCGCTCGTGCAGCCGGCCATCGGTCTCAGCGACGCGGAGCAGGCAGAGGGCGGTGGCGGAGAACGGCTCCAGCAGGGCGACGAGGGCGCTCGGCTTGAGCGACGGCACGGTCAGGCGGGGGATAAGGGCGCGCAGGGTGATCACCTCGCGCAACAGGTGGGTGTCGGCGTTGCTCAGCTTGAGGGTGAGGGCCAGGGCCTCCACGGCCGAGGCGTCGAGGTCATAGACGACCAGGGCCAGGGCCAGCGGGGCGGGAACGTGGGCCGGGGCGGCCTGGACGTCGGCCTGGAACAGCGGCGCGTCGCCGCCGCCCGCTTCCAGGCAGGCGGTATCCTCGCGGCCAGCGGCCAGCCGTTCGCCCACGGCGGGCGGCCAGCGTAGGTCGGGGTGGAGGCGGGCGAGGACGCCTAACTCGTCCAGGCGGCGCAGGGCGCGGGAGGGCACGTCACCCGGCTCTTCGAGGATGCGGTAGAGTTCGTGGCGGATGCGGCCGCCCGTGGTGCGCTCGACCAGGGGCAGGGCGTCGGCGACGAGTTCGGCGGTGCGCGGCTCGATCTGGAAGTGGAGGCGCTGCTCCAGGCGCACGGCGCGCAGGATGCGCGTCGGGTCTTCGACCAGGCTCAGGCTGTGCAGGACGCGAATCAGGCGGCGGTGGAGGTCGGCCTGGCCGCCGTAGAAGTCGAGCAGGTGGCCGTAGCGGTCGGGGTTGAGCGCGAGGGCCATGGTGTTGATGGTGAAGTCACGGCGGTGCAGGTCGAGCTTGATGGAACTTTGTTCGACGGTGGGCAGCGCGCTCGGCTCGGTGTAGAACTCGGTGCGGGCGGTGACAAAGTCGAGGCCGGGCTGGGCCGGGTCGGACGGCGTCCAGTGGGCCGTGCCAAAGGCGCGGTGGTAGACGGCCTTGCCGCCGCGTGCCCTGACCAGGGCGGCGACCAGGGCGTGGGCCTCGCCTTCCACCACCAGGTCAATGTCAGTGGCGACGCGCGGCGCATTGAGCAACAGGTCGCGCACGAAGCCGCCCACGACGTACAACTCGAAACCGAGGTCCTGGGCCATCTGGCTGGCCTGGTGGATGAGGCTCAGGGCGGCCGGCGTGAGCCGCGCCTCGAAATGCTGGGCTAGCTCAGCGTTGGGCGAGGGGCGGGCCAACTGGCCGGCCTGGCGGCGCAGCAGGTCGGTGCGGGTGACGATACCCACCAGGCGTCCATCCTCCACCACGGGCGCCTGGCCCACGTCGTATTCGAGCATGAGGCGCTGGAGGTCGGCAATCGAGTCGCCCGGCGCGACCTGGATCGGCCCCTTGCGCATGTAGACGCTGACCGGCGTACTGCCCAGGCCGTGGCGGGCGGCGCGGTCAATGTCCCGCCGTGTGACCACCCCGACGACCCTCCCCCCTTCCAGCACCGGCACCCCTTCGTGACCAAACAACTGCATGAGTTCCGCCGCCTCGGCCACGGGGGCCGAGGCGGGCAGGGTACGCACGGCGCCGCGCGACATAATGCCGGCGACGGTGGGGCCGGGCGGGGCAAGCTCGGCCAGGACCGCGAGCAGCTGGTCATGCACGGCCCGCAGGTCGGCGTCACGGATGAGGGCGGCGGCGGCTCGGCCATGCCCGCCCCCGCCAAAGCGCCGCGCCACCTCGCCCACGTCCAGGTGGTCGTTGACGCTGCGGGCGATGAGGTGGACGCGGTCCTCGATGCCGGCCAGGACAAACAGGGCGTCCGGCTCGAACAGGTCGCGCAGGCGGTGGGCGAGGGTCGAGATTTCGTTGACCTGACCCGGCGCCATCGCTGTGGCGACGACGACCTGGTAGGGGCCGAAGGTATGGGTCTCGGCCTGATGGACCAGTTGATTGAGCAGGTCCTGCTGGGCGTCGCTCAGGGGGTGGTAGAGGTAGCCGCGCGCCTCGTCCAGGTTCGCGCCGTGGTCCAGCAGCCAGGCGACGGCCTGGGCGTCGCGGGCGGTTGTGCTGCCGTAGGTCAGGGCGCCGGTGTCCTCGTAGACGCCGAGCAGCATGAGGGTGGCTTCGATGGGCGTCACGCTGTGCCCGGCGGCCTGGAGGCGCTCGACAAAGAGGGTGGTGCACGCGCCGACCTCGTCGCCTTCAAACACGGTGTAGGCGTTGAGGTCGCGGGCCAGGGGATGGTGGTCAATCAGGCGGGTCGGGGTGTCGGGCTTCATGCCCCGCACCTGGACCACGCTCTGGCTGTCCACGATGGTCACGCCTTCGACGCGGCGGCGCGGAATCTCGCGGCGCTGGCTGAAGGGCAACTCGTCGCCGTGGCGGTCCAGGTAGGCCTGGACGTTGCGGTTGACGCGCTGGGGCAGGATGGGCACCGCCTGCGGGTCCAGTTTCCAGGCGCCCAACTGGCTGGCGACGGCGTCGAAGTCGGCGTTCTCGTGGGTCAGGATGACGTGCATAACGCTAGCCGAAGCGGTACTCGTTGAAGTCGAGGATGGGGCGGTAGCCGATGCGCTGGTAGATGCTGTTGGAGGTGGGGTTGGCGAGGTCGGTGTGCAGGACGCAGCGCGTGAAGCCCCGGTCGAGGAGGAGTTGGCTGAGACGGGCGACGACGGCCGAGGCGTAGCCACGTCCCCGCAGCTCTGGCGGGGTGTAGACCAGGTTGACGATGACGGCGTGCTTCAGGGGGCGGCTCCAGGCGGCCATCGAGACCGGACGGCCATCGTCCCACAGGTAAATCCCCTGTTCGCCAATCCGCCGCGTCAGACCGGCGCGGGCGGCGGCCGGGTCCGGTTCCCCACCCAACGCCTCGCGCTCGAAGGCGACCGCCCAGTCCGTCACGGTGTCCAGGTCGGCCTCGGCGGCGGGGCGGAAGTGGCCCGTCGGGGAGGGGCTAGCGACGACCTCAACCAGTTCGTAGATGCGCTGGCGCATGCTCAGCCGCCAGGGGACTCCCGTCACCCCCGACCAGGCGCGGGCGAAGGCTTCGGCCACCTCGATGCGGCCAATCACGCCCGACACCGGCCAGCCGCCGCTGTGCAGGTTCATCGCTAGGGGTTCCAGGGCGGCGGGCCAGCGGTCGGCCTCGCCGTAGAGGGACAGGTTGTGCGGCGGGGTCATCAGGGCCGCCAGGGCTAGCCCGCGCTCATCCGCGACGGTGGCGAAGTAGGGCGGGTGCTCGCCGTAGGGAACACCGCGTGCCACCCGCTGGGCGACGCCAAGCATGACGTTGTTGGCGGCCTCGTCCTGTTCGAGCGTCGTCTGCACCTGGGCCAGAAAGTCCTGCGCAGCCGTGTAGGTCGTCACCTGCATAAGCTCGTCTCCTGGATGGGGAGGGCGACGCGGAAGCCGAGAAACTCGTCGCCTTCGTCGAGGGGGTACTTGAGGCGGGCGGCGGAGCGGCAGACGTCGGGTGGGTCGTGCCAGCAGCCGCCGCGCGCCACGCGCTGGCCGGGGTCGCCGCCGCTCGCCCAGGTCCGCCCATCGGCCGGCGCGCCGCTGTAATCCGCATGCCAGGGGTCGGCGCACCACTCCCAGACGTTGCCGTGCATGTCATAGAGGCCGAAGGCGTTGGGCGGGAAGGCCCCGACCTCGGTGGTGACGTGGCGGTAGACGCCGCGTGGGCCACCGCGATAGGTGAACTCGCCGTTGTAGTTGGCGAGGTCCGTGGTCAGGGTGGGGCCGTAGGCGAAGGGGGTCATGCCGCCCGCGCGGCAGGCGTACTCCCACTGGGCCTCGCTGGGCAGGGCATAGGGGCGGCCCGTCCGCCTGGCGAGCCGCTCGCAGAAGCGGTGGGCCTCGCGCCAACTGACGTTATCCACCGGGCGCGTCGGCCCCTTGAAGCGCGAGGGGTTGCGGCCCATGATGGCCCCCCACTGGGCCTGGGTGACCGGATACTGGCCGAGCCAGAAGGGCGCGACGGTCACGCGGCGCTGGGGGCGCTCGTCCTCGTCGCCCCCGCCGAGCGACCCCATGAGGTAGACGCCGCCGGGGACCAGGACCAGGTCCAGCGTCAGGCCGGGCGCCAGCGTCTCGGTGAAGCGCTGGCCGGTCCCGGCAGCCTGTTCGACAACCTCACCGGCCAGGTTGACCGTGACGGTGGTGAACTCGACGCGTTGAGTCGGGAGAGTAATGGTAGCCTCGCCTAAACGGCGGCCGGCGTCGTCCAGGTTTGGACCAGGCGCCAGGTTAGCGTGTGCTGGTTCAGGGCCAACTCCAGGCGGTCGCTGTTGGGCAGCATGACCAGGACGTGGCGGTGGGGCGCGCCGTCGTGCTCCTGGGTCCACTGGCGGCCCACGTCGGCGATGGCGACGCGCCGCCCGCGCCACACGAGAGATAGCGGCGTGACGCGGCCATCGCTCTCCAGCCGCGCCTCGACCTGGATGGAGGAGGGGCTATCCTTCCCATGCCTTCCCTCTTCCCCGCCAGGAGGGTGAGGGTGAGGGTTAGAGGTTTGGCTCACGTTAACTCCCCTTCCAGGTAGCGGCGCAGCAGGTTTAGGGCCGCTTCCGCCGACTGCTCCTTAACCGCCAGCCGGTCGCCCGCCCAGACGTGCCGCTCGCACCACTCGCCGGTCGGCGTCAGCAGGGCGATGTAGGTCAGGCCGACAGGCTTCTCGGCCGTCCCGCCGCCCGGCCCGGCGATGCCTGTGATGGCGAGCGTCACGTCGGCCTGGAAGACCCCCTTGGCCCCGCGCGCCATGTGGCGCGCCGTCAGGTCGCTGACCGCGCCGTAGGCCATGAGGATGGCCGTCGGCACGCCCAGCATGTACTCCTTGGCGCTGTTGGAGTAGGACACAATGGCGCCGAGGAAGTAGTCGGACGAGCCGGGGACATTGGTGACCCGGTGCGAGATCAGCCCGCCGGTGCACGACTCCGCGCAGCCCAGCTTCAGCTTGCGGCCGCGTAGCAGTTCACCCACCCTCTGCTCTAACGTAGCATCCATACGCCCCCTCACGTCCCAATGGAGAACATGCGCTCCAGGTCGAACGACGAGTAGACCTTAAACGCCATGAGGGTCTGGGTCTGGAGGATGCCGGGGATGGCGAGAATCTGATGGGTGACAATATTGGCGATACCCTCGTTGTCGGGTGTGCGCAGGATGGCGACCAGGTCGAACTGACCGGCCACCGAGTAGACCTCGGTCACGCCCTTGAGGGCCACCAGCGACTCCGCGATACGGTCAAACTGACCGTGCTCGACGTTGACCAGGACGATGGCAGTTACCATACGGACCTCCTCAGCAGTCATCCGAACCGGCTCCCCTCTCCTGCCAGGGGAGGGGACGGGGGAGGGGTTATTGTCAGTCCGGCGGGTCAGGCGCGCGCGGGGGCGACCTGCCGCAGCGCGCGCTCGACCACGGCGAAGTCGTCGGCGCTGACCTCGCGCAGGTTGCCCTGGAAGGCCAACGTCCAGTTCTCGGCGGGCCACTTGCGGACGTGGGCCAGGTCGCGGGCGAGCGGTTCCATGGGGGGCCAGTCGGCTTCGGGCAGCACCAGGTCGGGCTGGATGTGGACCCGCCAGGCGTAGTCCTCGTCGGGCTTGCCCTCGCTGACCCAGACGCGCGTGTGGTCCTCGAACGGCTCGGACACCACCGTCGCCAGCGCACCCAGCGCCTTGACGCCCGTGAGATACCAGGCCAGGCGGTCACCGGGCCGCATCTTGTCCATGACGTTCTTGCGCTGGCGGCTCTTAAAGCCCTGGACGGTCCAGCCCTGGGCCGCCGTGCGCGCCAGGTTGTCGGGCGAGGTGGTGATGATCCAATAGCGTGGCATGGGTACTCCTAAATGGTCCACTCGTCTTGCCGTTGCGCCTCGCTGGCCTCAATCTCCGCCCGCCGCGCCGCGTAGCCCTGGCGGTTCATCAGGGCGTAGACGGCGAGCTTGACCGCCTCGACGCCCGGCTGGTCGTAGGCGTTGACGCCAAACAGTTCGGCGGCGTAGGCCGTCTGCATCTGGAGCAGGTACAGCAGTTGGCCGACGGTGAAGGCGTTGACCTGGGGCAGGCGGTGGGCGAGGGAGGGGCGGCCGGCTTCGGCCAGGGCCGCCTCGGTCGCTCGCGCCTCGGCCTGCAGCAGGTGGCTCATCAACTCACCGCCCAGGTAGCCCAGGTCGGCCACCACCTGGTCCCGCGCCGCCCGCGCCGCCGGGTCGGGCAGGTTGACGCGGGTGCGCAACTCCGGGATGGGCGCCTCGCGGCCATACTCGTCCAGCAGGAGGAAGTGGACCAGCTTGTCGGCCGGCCCCTCCAGGAACAACTGGACCTGCGAGTGCAGGTCGGCCGCGCCGAGCGCCGGGACGGGCGTGGGGCCGACGTGGACGACGCGGCCTTCGCGGTCCAGCCGCTTGCCCAGGCTGGCCGCCCAGAGTTGGCGGAACCAGTCGGCCACGCCGACCAGCGCGGCGGCGAAGGGCATCACGACGGCGGCGGTCTGGCCCCCCTGGTAGGCCAGCCAGTGGAGGGCGGCGGCCATGAGGGCCGGGTTGCGCCAGGGGTCAGGCTCGCGGGTCAACTCGTCGGCGTACCGCGCGCCGGCCAGCAGTTCGGCCAGGTCAATCCCGCAGGCGGCGGCGGAGAGCAGCCCGGCCGCGCTCAACGCGCCGAAACGCTCGTCCACGTCGGGCGGGGTGGCGAAGACGGGGTAGCCTTCCTGGCGGGCCAGGAGGCGCAGCACGCCCTCGGCCGGGTCGGTCGTGGCGACAAGGTGCTCGCGGTAGCGCTCGCCCAGCAGGTTGACCAGGGCACGGCGGAAAACGAGGAACTGGGCCATTGTCTCGGCGGTCGCCCCCGACTTGGAGACGACATGGAACAGGGTCTGGCCCGGGTCCACCAGGTCGAGCAGGCCGCTGACCGTGACGGGGTCGCTGTTAGCGAGGACAAACAGGCGCGGACCGCCTCGCGCGTCGCGGGGCAGGAGGTTCCAGTAGGGGTGGGTCAGGGCGGTGTGGAGCGCCGCCGCGCCGGCCGCCGCGCCGCCGATGCCCAGGACGACCAGGTTCTCGAAGCGGCCGGCGGCGTAGCGGCCAAACTCGGTTAGCTCGCGGGCGGCGTCGGTCTGGTACGGCAGGCTCGTCCAGCCCAGCCCGCCCGCCTCGCGGCGAACCTCCAGACTGGCGTGGGCCTCGGCCCAGCGCGCCGTCTCGGCCTCGAAGCGGGCGAGGGGCAGACCGTGTCCACCTATGCGCGTGTCCCAGACGCCGTTGAAGTCCAGGCGCACGCGCATCTTCGCCCGCCACTCCTCATCTTCCCAGCGCATCCCCACTCCTGGCGGTCAGCTGTCAGCTATCAGCTATCAGCACTACCCATTACGCAATACGCATTACGCTCCACCCTCCACGCTCCACCCTCCACGCTCCACCCTCCACGCTCCACGCTCCCCGTCACACCGTCTCCCCGCTCTCCACGTCGCCCTTGAAGGCGGCCGCCCCCTGGTCAGGCCGCACCAGGACATTGCGCCCGACGCGGATGCCGGCCGGTACATGGGCGTTCTTGCCGATGAGGGTGATACCGGTGTTGACCCGGTCCGGGAACTTGCGGTTAGCCACGTCCAGCGGCCCTTCGCCCACCACGGCCTTCTCGCCGATGACCGCGCCCTTGTCGCTGATGACGCGGTCCACCACCGCGCCCGCCCTGACCACAGTATCGCTAAAGAGGATCGAGTCGCGCACGACCGCGCCCTTCTCGACCACGACCCCCGGCGACAGGACCGAGTGCTCGACGCGGCCCTCGATGATGCAGCCGTTGGAGAGCAGGCTGCGGTCGAGCGCGGCGTCGGGACCGAGGCGGACAGGCGGCTGTTCCTCGCTGCGTGTGTGGATGGTCCAGTCGGGGGTGTACAGGTCCAGGTCGGGGGCGGCGCTGAGCAGGTCCATGTTGGCGTCCCAGTAGGACTGCACGGTGCCCACGTCCACCCAGTAGCCGCCGAAGGGGTAGGCGAAGACGCGGTGGCTGCCAATCATGCCGGGCACCACGTCCTTGCCAAAGTCTACCGGCCGCGAGCCGTTGGCGCCGTTCAGGACGGTCTGCAACACGTCGGCGTTGAAGACATAGATGCCCATGGAGGCCAGGGTACTCGTCGTTTGCTTGGGCTTCTCCTTGAAGTCAATGATGCGCTGCTCCGCGTCGGCGGTCAGGATGCCGAAGCGGTGCGTCTCCTCCATCGGAACGTGCAGGACGCCCACCGTCAGGTCGGCGTTGTTGGCCTGGTGAAAGGCGAGCATGGGGCGGTAGTCCATCTTGTAGATGTGGTCGCCGCCCAGGATGAGGTGCGTGTCAGCGGTCGGGTCGAGGAAGGGCAGGTTCTGGTACACGGCGTCGGAGGTGCCGCGATACCAGTCGCCTTCGGTGCGGCCCTGGTACGGCTGGAGCAGGCGCAGGCCGCCCCGCGTGCGGTCCAGGTCCCAGGGGCGGCCGTTGCCGAGGTGCTGGTTGAGGGAGTGCGGACGATACTGGGTCAGCACAGCCACATTATAGATATCGGAATTGACGCAGTTGGAGAGGACAAAGTCAATAATACGGTATTTGCCCGCGAACGGGACGGCCGGCTTGGCCCGTTTTTCGGAGAGGATGCTGAGGCGGGTCCCTTCCCCGCCCGCGAGGATGACAGCCAGTACGCGCATGGAGCCTCCCGAAGCCTGGATGAGGTACGTCCAGTATAGCGAAAACAGGGCCAGGGGGCAAGTAGGGTTTAGGAATACACACGAAGGGGGGAAGGCGTGAGGCGTAATGCGTGAGGCGTAATGCGTGATGGGTAGGGCTGAGGGCTGATAGCTAATAGCTGAGGGCTGAGGGCTGATAGCTGCGGGCTGAGGGCTGCGGGGGGAGTTGCCGACCGCCGAGGGGCGGGGTAGAATTGGACAGAACTTAACAAGAGTTACGCGGTGATGGCCGCGCGGGGCTGTAAGCGCCCGCGCTACGCAGGCCAAGCCCCCGAGGGGGGCTAAAACTGTCAGCCCGTAGGGCTTTGTTTGCCTAGCCCAGGGGTTTAGCCCTGGGCGGCGCGGCGACGACCGCGTAACTCCTGTTCTTAACACGGAAAAGGGTGTCTCATGAAGCAACAACTGGTTGCCCGACTGCGTGACCTGACCCGGCTCCACGCGCCGCCCGGCTTCGAACAGCCGGTCGTCCGCTATCTGCGCGACGTGTTCAAGCCCCTGGCGGACGAGGTGTACGTGGACGCGATGGGCAACCTGTTCGCCGTCCGACGCGGGCGGGCCGAACAGCCGCGCCTGATGCTGTCGGCCCACTCCGACGAGATTGGCGGGGTCGTCAAGAGCATTCTGCCCGGCGGCTTCCTCCGCATTGACCGGCTGGGCGGGGTGGTGGACGCGCTGATTGTGGGGCGCAAGCTGTGGGTGAACGGCCACCTGGGCGTCGTGGGCGTCAAGGCGGGGCATCTCCAATCCGCCGAGGAGCGGTGGCGCGTCCAGCCGATGGACGCCCTGTATGTGGACGTGGGCGCGTCGTCGGCCGAGGAAGTCGCGCGGATGGGCATCCGCATTGGCTCGCCATGGGTGTGGCTGAGTGACCTGGAGCCGATGACGAACCCGGATCGGCTGGTGGGCAAGGCCATTGACAACCGCATCAGTTGCGCGGTGCTGGCGCAGGTCTTCGAGGCGCTCCAGGGCGTCGAGTTGGACGGGACGCTGATCGGGCTGGTGGCGGTCCAGGAGGAGGTCGGGTTGCGCGGGGCCAAAGTGGCGGCGGAATACGCCGCGCCTGACTACGCGGTCGTGGTGGACACGTTCCTGAGTGGCGACACGCCGGACGTGGACTACTACCGGGAGATGCCGACGCGCATCGGCCAGGGTCCGGCCCTGCTCCTCGCCAACACGGGGCACATCGGGCAGGCGGGGGTCAATCGGCTGCTGGAAGAGGCGGCGGGCCAGGTGGGCGTGGCGCTCCAGCGCGCCACCATCATCGGCAAGTCCAACACCGACGCCGCGACCATCCACCTGGCGCGCCAGGGCATCCCGACCGGCGGGCTGGGCATTTGCCGCCGTTACTCGCATTCACCCGTCGAAGTGCTGGACATCAACGACGCCGTCGGCGCGGCCAAGGTCCTGGTACAGATGGGGCAGTCCATGGCCGGCGCGATGGACATAATTAGGGGCGTGTGGGAGTAGGGGTGGGGTATCCCCGCCCAGGGCGAGGTGCCCTCGCCCCTACCCGTCGCTATCCCAGCCGCTTCTCGTAGCACAGGCTGAGCGGGTCGTCGTGGTAGGGGCCGAAGGGGGGGATGCGGTAGAAGCCCAGCCCCTCGTACAGGCCGATGGCCTCGGTCTGGTGAACCCCTGTCTCTAGCCGCAGCCGGTCCACGCCGTGGGCGCGGGCGTAGTCGGCCAGGTGGACGACCAGTTGCTTCGCCAGCCCCAGCCCCCGGAACGCGGGTCGGACGTACATACGCTTCAGTTCGCCGTACTCCCCGCCGACGAGTTGGACCCCGCCGCAGCCGGCCGGCTCCCCCTGGTAGCGGACCACGAAGAAGGCGACCCCCTCCCGAATCAGCTTGTCCACACTGTAGCCGTGGCGGCTCTCGGGGGGATAGAAGCGTTCCAGGTGCGCCTCCAGTTCCAGAACCAGGGCGCGGGCGTCGGGGCTGTCGGGGCGTTCGCGGGTGATGACGATGGACATGGCAGTGCCCTCAGGCCGACAGGTCGAAGCCCATCTGGGTGTGGTCGGACGGGTCCACCTTCTCGGCCTGCTTGAAGGTGATGGCCGCGAAGCGCGGCATCATCACCAGGTAGGCCATCATCTGGTTAGCGCCGATGAACTGGCGCAGCGCGCCCACCATCCTGCCCACTTCGGGCGGGGCCTGCGTGACCAACTCGGTGAAGGTGCGCTCGGCCGCCTCGTTCCAGTGCCAGGTGTCCTCGAAGGCCGTCAGTTGGGCCTCGCTCTCGCGGCCGCCCTCGTCCTTGAACAGGACGTTGTAGGAGCGGTTGGAGTTGAACGGCGGGTCAAGGTAGACCAGGTCCACACTCGCGTCGGGGATGTACTCGCGGAGGATGTCCAGGTTATCGCCGTAGAACAGGGTGTTGTCGGTGACCGGCTGCGGAGACATCGGGCTTGGCTTTCTGGTGGGCGACGGAAGACGGGTGACGGGTGACGGGTGACGGATGACGGGCGTAGTATAGCACGGCCCGGGCGCGGGGGCAACCGGGGCGGGCGGGGGCAGGGGGCCGCGCTCTGAACCCCTCCCCCGTCCCCTCCCCTAAAAAGGAAGGGGGGACTTGGCCCTGACTGGCCCCCCCTTCCTTGGTAGGGAAGGGGGTCGGGGGGTTAGGTCGGACGGACGCTGCGTCGCCTCTTCTCCCCCTTCCTTGGCAGGGAAGGGGGTCGGGGGGTTAGGTTGGGCAGCCGGCCTGAGTATAATTGAAGCCGTTCAACGCCCTATCCGCAGGAGGCTCCATGGACTATCGCCCGCTGGGGCGCACGGGGGTGCGAGTCGCCCCGCTGTGCCTCGGCGCCTTCAACTTCGCCAACCCCACGCCGGAGGACGAAGCCGCCCGCATGATCGGCGTCGCCCTCGACGCGGGCATCAACATGCTCGACACGGCGGATAGCTACACCGACGGCGAGAGCGAACGCTTCATTGGCCGCATCCTCGCCGCCAACGGACGGCGCGATGAGGTGGTTCTGGCGACCAAGCTGTTCTACCCCGTCGGCCCCGGCCCCAACCAGCGCGGCGTCTCGCGCCTGCACATCCTGCGCGCCTGCGAGGCCAGCCTGCGCCGGCTCCAGACCGACCACATTGACCTGCTCCAGATGCACCGCCCGTCGTTTGACGTGCCGGTGGATGAGACGCTGGGCGCGCTGACCGACCTGGTGCGCCAGGGCAAGGTGCGGTATATCGGCTCATCGACCTATCCGGCCTGGAAGGTCATGGAGGCGCTGATGGTGAGCGAACTCAAGGGCCTGGCCCGCTTTGTCTCGGAGCAGCCGCCCTATAACCTGCTGGACCGCCGCATCGAGAACGAACTGGTCCCGCTGTGCCAGGCCTACGGGCTGGCGATTTTTCCGTGGGCGCCCCTGGCCCAGGGCGTCCTGGCCGGCCGCTACGCCACGGCCCAGAATTATCCGGCCGAGTCGCGGGCGGCGCGGCGCGGCGGCATCTACGCCGAGCGCGTCACCGAGCCGGGCATCGCCGTCGGTCAGCAGTTCGCCCGACTGGCGGAGCAGGCGGGCCTGCCGCCCGCGCAACTCGCTCTGCTGTGGGTCAAGGAACAGCCGGGTATCACTGCGCCCATCTTCGGCGCCCGCACCGTCGAGCAACTGGAGGGCGTCCTGCCCATCCTGGACCTGCGGCTGAGCGACGATCTGCGCGCCGCGTGTGACGCGCTCGTCCCGCCGGGGGGCGCGGTGGTCAACTTCCATAATACATCCGGGTGGATGAAGGGGTAGGAGAGGGTATGGGCAAAGCTCTGGTCTTTACACAACCCAAGACGGTCGGCTTCGAGGAGTACCCTGACCCGCCGCTGGCCCCCCACGAGGTGCGGCTGCGCACCCTTTACTCGGGCATCAGCGCGGGCACCGAGTTGACGGCCTATCGCGGCAGCAACCCCTACGTCCACAAGCAGTGGGACGCGAGCCGTCGGCTCTTCGTGCCGGCCGACGTGCCGAGCCAGCCCTACCCGCTGCGGGGCTGGGGCTACGAGGAATGCGGCGAGGTTGCCGAGGTCGGGGCGGAGGTCACGACCCTCCAGGTCGGGGAGCGGGTCTTCGGCACCTGGGGCCACCGCACCAGCCATGTGGTGACGGAAGACTGGGCGAGCCAGCGTCGCCTGCCCGCCGGCCTGGATCCCATCCTCGGCATCTTCTCCCACATCGGCCCCATCGCCCTCAACGGGGTGCTCGACGCCGCCATCCGCATCGGCGAGACGGTGGCCGTGTTTGGCCTGGGCGTGCCGGGCCAGATCACCGCCCAGTTGGCGAAGCGGTCCGGGGCGCGGGTGATTGGCGTGGACCTGTTCGAGAGTCGGCTGGCCCTGGCGCGGCGGCTGGGCGCGGTGGATGAGACAGTTAACCCCCGCGACGAGAGCGCCGCCGAGCGGATCAAGGCGCTGACGGGCAACCGGGGGGCCGACGTGTCCATCGAGGTGTCTGGCGCGACGGCCGCCCTGCACGAGGCCATTCGGGCCACGGCTTACGCCTCGCGCGTCGTCGCGCTGGGCTTCTTTCAGGGCGAGGCGCGGGGCCTGTACCTGGGCGAGGAGTTCCACCACAACCGCGTGGTCATCGTCTGCTCGCAGATTGGCGGCCAGGCCCCCGAACTGGCCCACCGCTGGGATCGGCGGCGGTTGATTGACACGATTATGCGCTTGCAGGTCGAGGGCGTCCTCAACCTGCGCCCGCTCATCACGACCGTCTGCCCGTTTGACCAGGCCGCCGACGCCTTCCGACGGCTGGACGAGCAGCCCGGCGACGAGTTGCAGATGGTGCTGGACATGACGGCCCAGGCGGGCCAGAAGGGGTAGCCATGTGGCGCTTCGCGGTGCAGACCGCGCTGGTACCAGGGCGCGACTTCCATGAGAAGTGCGCGCGGCTGGCGGCGTGGGGCTATGACGGGGTCGAGGTCAGCGGGGCCGATGTGGTCGAACACGCCGACGAGGTGCGGGCGGCGGCCCAGGCGGCGGGGGTCCAGGTGACTTCGACGTGCGGCGGCTACCACGGCTGGCTGGTGGACCCAAACCCGCGCAGCCGCGCCCTGGCGGTCGGCGAGATTCAGCGCATCCTGGAGGCGGGCGCCCGACTGGGCGCGGCGGGCCTCGTCGCGCCGGCGGCCTACGGCATCAGCGCCCGCGCGCCGCTGCCGCCCGGCCGCTACCTCTACACGCTGGACGAGGAGCGCGCCCTGCTGCTGGACAGCCTGGCCCAGATCATCCCGACGGCGGAGCAGACCGGCGCGTACCTGTTCCTGGAACCCCTCAACCGCTACGTGGACCGCGTGGTCAACACGGTGGCTGAAGCAGCGGCCCTCATCGAGGCGCTGGGCAGCCCTCACGTGCGTATCGTGCCCGACTTCTACCACATGAACATCGAGGAGGCCGACATCGCGGCCACGCTGCGGCAGTACGCGCCGCTCATCGGCCACATCCACCTGTCGGACTCGAACCGGGGCGTGCCCGGCCTGGGCCATGTGGACTTCGCGTCGGGTCTGGCGGCTCTGCGGGCGAGCGGCTGGGATGGCGTCCTCGCCATCGAGGCGACCCCGCCCCCCGACCCTGACACAGCTTTCTGCCAGGCGCTCGGCCTGCTCCGCCCAGCCTAAGGCAACTTCTGAAGGATAGTGGGATGCCACGTCTCAATACCCGCGTCGTGCTACCCAGGTTGCGTCAAGCGGTACTGGAGCAGGCGGCCCTCCCGGCGACCCTACAGCCGAATCAGGTTCTGGTTAAGAACAGCTATAGTCTGATCAGCCCTGGCACCGAGCTAGCCATGTTCACCCAGTCCCACGTGGGTTTCGGTGATCCACGGGTGCCCTGGGCCAGGTATCCCTATTATCCGGGCTACGCGGCCGTCGGCCAGGTTGAGGCAGTCGGGGCAGGGGTGGCGGGTCTGGCGGTCGGAGACACGCTCGTTTACCTGGGAGCGCATCAGGCCTATGGTATTCTGGACCAGGCTGACTTATGGGTACGAGTGCCGGACGGCGTGCCCCTGGAATGGGCCACGTTTGCTCCGCTGGCCCAAATCGCTCATACCGCGCGTTGGGTCTCCCAGGCCCAACGCGGCGACACGGTGGCCGTGATTGGCTTGGGCCTCGTCGGCCATCTGGCGGCCCAGCTATTCGGAATCGCCGATGCTTCGGTGATCGGCCTGGACCTCGTGCCATTCCGCCGCGACCTGGCGGCGCGGGTAGGGATAGGCCGGGTCTGCGACCCAGGCGAGGATTTGACCGCGACAATACGGTCCCTCACGGAAGGCCGGGGCGCTGACACGGTTGTAGAGGCGACCGGAGAGCCATCGCTGATTGTGCCCGCGCTGCGAGCGGTGCGGCCCCGAGGGGAAGTGGTCCTGCTAGGTAGCCCGCGCGGCGCGGCCACGGTGGACATGTACCACGACATCCACCGCACAGGGGCGGTCCTCAAGGGCGCGCATGTCGGCCTGCTACCACGGCGGGCGACCAACGGGGGGCTGGACCGTCAGACGGTGATGGGGCAGATGCTAGAGCTGATTCGGGTACAGCACCTGACCGTGGCGCCTCTCATCAGTCAGATCATCGCGCCCCAACAGATTGAGGCGGGCTATCGCGCGGTGTTGGAAGAGAAGGAACGGGTGCTCACGCTCCTGATCCAGTGGTCGTGAACAGGCGCCACTTGCGCGTTTGCGGCCCCTGTGGTATGCTTGCGCCGGCTGACCCTCGCCCGTCTGTCCTTCCGCCCATTCTACCTCAATAGCCACCCTCACCGGAGCCATACCCCGCTCCACCAGTCGTTTCGGGGAGGAGAGACTATGCCCAGGTTCGTGAA